>JADGPR010000007.1 GCA_017882335.1 Bacteroidales bacterium
TATTGATACCCTTTTTTTATCTGTCAAGAATAAGGCCCAGTTACCCAACTTAATTAAGCCTTTGGCGGTTAAATATTCTAACATCAATATTTTCTATCAAGATGAAACAGAATATTATGCAAAAAAAACGAAGGAGGAATGGGATGACCGACCACAGTGTTCAGGGGGTAGAACAGAATGTTTAATTATGCCAAATGGTGATGTTATGTTATGCGGTCAACTTCCTCATGAAGAACAGTACGTTGTTGGTAATATTTTAGAAACGGACCTAAGGGAAATTTGGAAAGGTAAAAGACTGGAAAAATTTCTACATCCTGAGAAAAGAAAATTCATTGGTTCACCCTGTTATAATTGTGAAGAGTTTGACAACTGTAATTATGGGCAAGGGTACTGTTATAGAGCATCATTGTTGGGGTTTGGGACAATTCATACTACACCCCCACAGTGTTATAAAGTAAAAAATCAATCATTAAGAATTGTATAAATTACATTGTTTTGTGATCAAATATTTCTCCGGGGGTTTATAGAGCAATGTCCTGCATTTGATACCCCAAAGACCCATTAAGATTTCACAGTAGAGCCCATTCCTCCGCTTTGATTGCAAAAAGTTCGATCGAAGTTGGATCATGTACCTTTTTCATGAAGTTGGGGAACCATTCCCACAAAATGCTAAGAGCTCAAGTGGAAAAACCGGAACCTGTGACCACCTTGTGCCGGTTAAACGTGACCACCATATTAGTTTGATAATAATTCATTTAAGATGATCAATTTACTTCGGCCTTGGGTGGTCAATCTAACCGGTTTGTTAAACAATACGCAAATACCGGAAAATCAATAAACATCAAAAGTTATCGAAATTATTTAGGTATAATATGGATAAAATACAGGTATTTGAAAAAATTGTCGTATATTTACCGGGTAAAATAAAGGTATAATACAGGTATATATGTTTGAGAAAAAACTGGAATTCGATTTTAAAACCAACCAGGATCTCCTTAAAAGGATCAGTAATATAGATGGCTTCAAGTCGACCTGGATAGGAATTGAGAAAAAGGAAAACAGGTATCTGAAGGAACTCCGGCAGGTTGCAACCATCCAAAGTATCGGGTCATCTACCCGTATTGAAGGTGCAACCATGAATGATGAAGAAATTCAAGCCTTGCTTAATTCGATGAAGATCACTAAGCTCAAATCGAGGGATGAGCAGGAGGTAGTCGGATATTATGAAGCGATTGATCTTGTATATTCCAATTTCAAGGATATTTCATTAACGGAGAACTACATTAAACAGCTTCACGGAATACTCTTGAAATATAGTGAAAAGGATATCCGGCACAGAGGCAAATACAAGAACTTTCCGAATAAAGTGGAAGCTAATTATCCCGGAGGTCAGCAGAAGGTGATCTTCAATACAACAGAACCGTACCTTGTAGATAAAGAGATTCAGGAAATTCTTCAATGGAGCAATGAACAACTGGAGAAAGGGAATGTTCATCCATTAATGATCATTCCTGTATTTGTTTATGAATTTCTTTCCATTCATCCTTTTCAGGATGGGAATGGACGGCTATCCCGGCTATTGACAACGCTCTTGCTGTTAAGGCATGGTTATTCTTTTGTCCCCTATATTTCATTTGAGAATATCATTGAACGCAGGAAAAAGGAATATTATGAAGCCCTGATGATTAGCCAGAAGTACCGGTACACTAAGAAAGAAAAGATTGATAAATGGATATTATTTTTCCTGGATTGCTTGCAGGAGATGATCGATCTTCTCAACAAGAAGTACGATGTTTATAAAGATAAGGGCGGATATCTAAACCCCAGGCAGAAAGAAGTCCTGGAAGCCATCCGTATCAATCAACCTGTTAAGTTCGGTGATATTGTTGCTGCATTACCAGCCTATTCACAGAATACGATTAAGAAGGATTTGGTTTACTTGCTTAATGAGCATCAGATAGAATCAATCGGCAGGAATAAAGGAACGGTTTATAATATCAGGTCGGATAATAATACATGATTCCGTCGGTACGGAAGGTCTAATTTATAAGGAAAAGCACCATGCGTTTTATGTAATTTTGCAAAACGCCCATTCCTCCAGATCAGATATGGACTATCCAACTCATCGCAAAAAAATTCCCTTCTTCCTGTATTTTTTATTACTTTTGAATCGATAAAATCAAGCGTATGACAGATAATATAAAATTCGGAAATAATTATTCCGATACCAGTACTGATGTTGCATTTCAATTTGAATTCAATTGCGGTTGTTGCGGAACAGGATACCGTTCGACGGCAAAAGGCTATACTGCCGGTCAGGCCTCAAAGATACTGGGTACTGCCAGTTCCCTTTTCGGAGGCTTTCTCGGAGGGCTATCTACAGTAGGTCAGCAAGTACGGGACGCGTCATGGAAAAGTGCACATGACAAAGCTTTTAAAGAAGCACTTATCGAAATGACACCGCTCTTCATCCAATGCCCGCATTGCCATTCATGGGTATGCAGGGAACAATGCTGGAACACAAAAAAAGGGCTGTGTAAAAATTGCGCCCCCGACCTTGGCGTGGAAATGGCATATGCACAATCCGAGAAATCGGTGGAAGAGATCCATGAGCATGCAGCCATGGCTGAAGAGGATAAGAAACTTGGCACGGAATACTGGAGGACGAACATACGGGCAACATGCCCGAAATGTGAAGCACCGCTGGCAGCTAATGCCAAATTTTGTCCAAGTTGCGGTACAAAGTTGAATGAAGATGATAAATGTGCACACTGCGGGGCAAAACTAAACCCCGGCGCTAAATTCTGTCCGGAATGTGGTGAAAAGGTTTGAAGGTCAAAATCCTGCAGACTTTATTTGATAATAGATAATTTTTTCGTCACTGCCTGACCTTTAGTTTCAATATAAAGAAGGTATAAACCGGAGGTTAATCCGGTCAGGTCTACGGTGATCATCCGATCAACGGATGTTCTTTTTTCGGTCCGGATCAATATACCGTTAGCATTTATAATCCGTATGCTTACCGGTTCATTCACGCTCCCGTCAAACCGGATATAAGCCCTGGATGATGCCGGATTCGGAAACAGTTGTACCTGTAAGAGGGAGACGCCTGTTCTATTATCAACCCCATTGAAAGAATTACCATTTGGGAGAAGATTGGTTGTAAAGGATTTCCTTATGCTGTCGGTCCGCTCACCCAATATGTCAATCGAACCTATCGGAAAGTTACCGGTATAATCCCTGGCGAAGGTAAATGCAAGGTCGAGTTCCTGAACTGCTCCAGGCTGGAATGTGAATGGTCCGCATGAACCCATGCCACGGCGGTCAAACGGAGGATTCCCTGCCGTGGTTTCTGTCCAGTTGAGTGGATTCGGAGGTACACAGCCAGTGCCCCAGCCTAGTGTATCCGATTCGCCAGGAAACATAAAATCACATTCAGGACCCGTACCACCTGAACCGGAATGGCCGTTGCCTCCGTAAAGCATATGCTCACCATCCTTCCAGATTCCCTGGAGGTACTTATAATATTCCGGGGCATAATTGGGATCTGTCATATAATTTGGAACACCGCTGTTGTTACAAACGACAAACTTTCTCATTCCCATCCTTTCATTATCCACAATGGAATCTCCAAAATTGATCCCGTTCACACTTTCATTGCACAACTGGTGACCGGTATTATCAAACCGGGGATTATCCACACCGTCAGGATCCATTAAGGGTCCTCCAAGAAAAGTAACCGATTGTGCAGGAGGATTCGCGCCATAGGTCCCTGGTTGACCCGAGCCATCGATGGGTGTTCCGTTATATCCATAATACATGCCTCTTTCCACATCACACCCGATATAATCATCAAAGGGATATCCGATATCGAGATCTGTAAAAGTACCCAGATAAGTATTGTAGTAAACTTTATCCGACCTGTTGATTATTTTATAATTCAGGAAGATTGTGTTCCAGAATGCTGAATCATCAGGAAGGTCGAAGGCATAAGCCATTCCATGAACTTCCACCTTCAATTTTTCACCCTGGGTTTCATTATGGATTCCCCGGTCGTCATTGAAAATAAAGAACAGTGACTGGTCACCCTTGATTAGCGGATAATCTCCATCCATAGGGTTATAGATACCATCGTTATTCCTGTCAAAATAGGGTGCCAGCTGTGCGGCCTGTCCCAGGCTCACATTCCCATTCCCTGGCCAGGTAAGGATATCGTAAATGGGTTGATAACCTGCATCACTCCAATGTGCTTTGTGATATTCGATTTCTGATTTTTTCAGGTTCCAGATATAATTCCACAGCGTGTCCTGGTAGATGGAATAAGCGGTTGAATCCATAACTGGTCCTGCATAAAAATCAAACTTCGAATGAGCAACTCCATTTAGCGGTCCCTGGCCATATCGCTCGGCAGCAAGGTGGAGGTTTGAATTCTGATCTACACCTCCGATCCAGAGGGTCGACAAAAAGATCGTATTCTTGCCACTGAATTTTGGAACCTCAAACCGGCCGTGGTCCAGGCCAGGTGCAATAAAATGAGATCCGTTGGCAATGAACCGTGCATTGATATTATTCACAGTCAGGGAATCATAACTATTATCCCTGATATGGAATACCAGCAAAGCTGTGGCACTTGTCTGTAGGGTGTAATCCCAGACATGATAATTACCTAAAACGACCGGCGGTGCACCCCAACCCCAAGTGTCCAAATAGTTTGCAATAAACGTAATGGACCCACCCGATTGATTGGTAATGGAGACATATCCATCACCTCCGCAGATAATCCTTATTGAATCACCGGCGGGAATGATATCATTTGCCAGGATGTTAACTGTTTTGGGAATCAGAGGAGTAAGATCAATCGTGTCGTTTACGAGGATGATCCCCTGGGCATAAATGGGTTCGTGCAAGAACATTTGCATCAGGATGCCCATTAGAAATGTAATTATGTAGATGTGCTTTTTCATAATACATGGTTTAATTTCTACCTGAACTAAAAAAGATTTTGTTAAATATACAAAAAAATACGGAAAATGATAGGGTAAAGTGAAAAATATTTATTTCTTCCGTTTTGCCCGATCATATTGCAACGGCCATTGAATATCGGCACCAAGTTCCATGGCAGCCCGTAAAGGGAAATAGGGATCACGAAGAAATTCACGTGCAAGTGAAACCATATCGGCCTGGCCACTGGAAATAATTGCTTCTGCCTGGGCAGGTGTTGTGATAATGCCGACTGCACCGGTAGGAATTCCTGTTTCCTTCCGGATCTTTTCTGCAAACTGCACCTGGTAACCGGGTCCTGCAGGGATCGTCAAACCCGGAACGTCCCCCCCGGAGGAGCAATCCACAAGATCGACTCCTTTATCTTTCAGAATAGCTGCAAGGGCAATGGAATCTTCGAGGGTCCAGCCATCATCCCTCCAGTCGATCGCAGAGATCCTGACAAAAACCGGGTATCCATCCGGCCATACACTCCTCACAGCTGCAACAATATCAAGAAGAAGCCGGATCCGGTTATCGAAAGAACCACCATAGTCATCCGTCCGTTTATTCGTCAGAGGTGACATAAATTCGTGAATAAGATACCCATGTGCAGCATGAATCTCCACTACCAGGAAACCCGCCTTCAGTGCACGGATTGCAGCGGCCTTGAACTCGTTAATTACCTTCCCGATCCCATCTGGAGTCAATGCGGTGGGAACACCTGTATCTGCAGAAAAAGGAATTGCACTGGGGGCAACAATATCCCATCCTCCTTCTGATATTGATAACAGCTTATCGCCTTTCCATTGTGAGGTACGACTCGACTTCCTGCCTGCATGTGCCAGCTGGATCCCGGGAACTGCATGCTGCTGAAGGATGAAATCTGTAATCTTTTTCAGATAGCCGATATGTTCAT
Organism: Bacteroidales bacterium; assembly: GCA_017882335.1. GTDB lineage: Bacteria > Bacteroidota > Bacteroidia > Bacteroidales > FEN-979 > FEN-979. The sequence continues at coordinate 5,900 of JADGPR010000007.1, forward strand.
CCTTCCAGATCCCAAGATCATCAATGGAAATCCGTCCTTCGGGTGAAACTGCAGTAGCTTCGCTCATGACCAGCGCTGCTCCTCCTACTGCCCTGCTTCCCAGGTGTACAAGGTGCCATTCGTTTGCAAAGCCATCCCGGCTGGAATACTGGCACATCGGCGACACAGCAATACGGTTCTTCAACTCTACTTCTCTCAACTTCAAAGGACGAAAAAGACTGATCATAACCACTGTTTTTGGTTAGAAGACAACGCAGAAAATTCACGTTTTATTACACCTCACCCTAAGTGGGACTGACTAATAAGTAAGCTTATTGTATTTTTCCGCTAAGTCGCTAAAACGCAAAGAAATCAAAATCAGTGCTTTAATTTTTACGTGTTTGCATCAACTATATAATAATTTATATCTACCTGATTATCAATTTATTTCTCGCAGATTAACGCAGATTTATCGCAAATTTTCGCAGATTAAATTAGTATCATTTTTAAGTAATACAATCTGATATTAATAATCATATTTTGTTTTCTGCGGGAATCAGCGTTTAATCTGCGAAAATCTGCGAGAACGATTTTTATTTTATCCAAATTAAAGTTTCTCTTTTTCCTCATAGGAGGAAACTTAGCGATGAAAAAGAACTTATTAGTCAATCCCTGAAGGGATAGAATTGATCAGAGTTAATTACTTGGTTCTTGCCCTGAAAATGGATCAGCCCTTAAATTTTTCCTTGTTACCAGTATACTGTGCAGTTCCGAAACCAAGAACCGCAAGAAAGATCACCCGCAGGAAGAAAAGCCCTACGGTGAACCACCCTCCTTTCCCGAAATTCTTTGAGATCCCGTTCAGGATCATGATCCCGATGATGATATTCACAATGGGGATGAGCAGAAGAAGAATATACCACCAGGGTTTACCGGCTATTTTTACTGCGATAAGGATGTTGTAAACCGGGATAATGGCTGCCCATCCTGGTTCGCCGGCTTTTTTGAAAACGAACCAGAGCGCCACATACCTTATCATACTTACGTGAAGCGCGATGATGAGAAGGGGAATCAAAAACATCGGCATCAGCGCCGAAGGATGGAAGGATGACATGCCATCGTGCAGACAAGACATGCCATGGTGTAAACACTGTTCCATAAAATGAAAATTTTGGTTAATACTGAACTCTCTTATGCGTTCAAACTGAACAAATTCATGCGTAAATATACATCGAAAATAGGGAATTCGAGGTATAAAAATGAATTGAGTACAGGATGTGGATAAAGAAAGGTGATTACCTTTGGAAAATGAAGATTATACCATTGAAAAAGACCTACAAATACGAAACAGTGAAGGGAGATCCATTAAATACAAGGATCTACGTATTGGAAAACGGGTTGAAGGTATTCCTTTCTGTATTTCATGACACTCCCAGGATACAGTCCTATATTGCCGTTCATACGGGCAGCAAGATGGATCCGCCGGAAACCACTGGATTGGCTCATTATTTCGAACACATGATGTTCAAGGGTACTGAAAATTTCGGAACCACTGATTGGGTAACGGAATCGAGGCTACTCGGGCAGATCGAGCTCCTTTTCGAAGGATACCGGAATGAAAAAGATAATAACCAGCGTGCCCTCATTTACACTGAGATCGACAGCCTCTCCTACCAGGCTTCGTTACTGGCAATCCCGAATGAATACGACAAACTGATGGATGCCATCGGGTCGCAGGGGTCCAACGCAGGAACATCCAATGATTACACTATCTTCATGGAAAACATTCCCTCCAACCAGTTGGAAAACTGGGCCAGGATTGAAGCGGAACGTTTTTCCAGGCCTGCTCTTCGGTTATTCCATACCGAGTTGGAAACCGTTTACGAGGAAAAGAACATGTCGCTGACAAATGACAACAGGAAGGTCCACGAGGCCATGATGCAACTTCTTTTCCCCAATCATCCCTATGGAACGCAAACCACGTTGGGTGAGGCGGAACACCTGAAAAACCCTTCGATGAAGAACATCCGTGGATTCTTCGCGAAATATTATGTACCGAACAACATGGCCATCTGTATGTCGGGAGAACTTGATCCGGACCATACCATTGATATTATAGACAATTTTTTTGGCAAGATGAAACCCGGGCATATTCCCCCGTTGCAATATGGAGCATGGAAGCCGCTTGATGCTCCGGTGGACAAGGAAATCATTGGCCTTGAAGCTGAAAGCATCCAAATCGGTTATGGATTTGATATCAAAGCAAACGAGGATGACTCTCTTCTTCTTACCATGACCGCGTCGATCCTCTCAAATGGCAAAGCAGGACTGATCGACCTGAACCTGAATCAGCCGCAGAAAGTGTTGAATGCTTCGGCATACGATGGCCAGCTGGCCGATTACGGTATGATCATCCTGAGTGGCCATCCGAAATCGGATCAATCACTGGAAGAGGTCAGGGATCTGTTGCTTCAGCAGGCGGAGCTTCTGAAAAAAGGAGAATTTCCCGCGTGGTTACCCGAAGCAGTCATCAACAATATCCGTTTCGATCTCCTGAAACAATATGAATCAAACCAGGGCAGGGCGATGGCAATCACCCATGCCTACCTGCATGATATTCCTTACAAGGATTTTATGGAATACATCGAAAAACTGGGCAGGATCAGGAAGGAAGATATCATAGCCTTTGCCGGGAGGCACATGCACAACAATCCCGTGGTCATCTACAAGAAGCAGGGGTCGCCGGAAGAGGTGCTGAAAGTAAGCAAGCCTCCCATCACGCCCATTCACATCAACCGCGATCAGGAATCTGCTTTCCTGAAAAAATTGAAGGAAACCAAAATTCCGGACATTCAACCTGAATTTCTTGATTATTCAAGGGATTTTGAAATACTAAAACTTGCGAATTCTACCCGTATCCTGTATAAGAAAAATACCGAGAATGGGACCTTTCAACTGGTATACTATTATAAAATGGGTAAGAACCATGATAAGGTGATGAATTTTGCCATCGGCCTGCTCTCCTATCTTGGAACATCAAAACATACTTTGGAACAGATCAACCAGAAGTTCTTCCGCTTGGCTTGTACTTTCCATGTGAATACAACAGATGACGAGACGTCTCTTTCCCTCCGCGGGTTGAGTGAAAATTTGGAACAGGCACTTTGCCTGATGGAGGAGTTGCTGGCCAATGCGATTCCTGACGAAGAGACGCTTGACAACCTTGTGGGAAATACACTGAAAGCGCGATTGGACGGGAAAGCCAATCAGAACGAAGTGTTTACTGCACTGGTTAACTTTGGTATCTATGGGACTTCTTCTCCCTATACAAATATCCTGACGGAACGAGAACTCCGGTCATTGTCAGCCCTGCAATTGGTGGAGAAAATAAAAGATCTCAGAACTATCAGGCACGATATTCTTTATTATGGTGATGCCAAACCCGCTGAGCTCGTCGGTCTCCTTGCAAAATACCATACAGGCCCTTCTCCATTAAGGCCGGTTCCTGCTTCTCTGTTATTCCATGAAAAAGAGACCATAGAAAATACAGTGCTATTTGCACCCTACGACGCCAAGCAGGCAAAACTCCATACCCTCATCAAAGGAAGCCGGTACAATCGTTCACTGGCACCCGCAATTGCCCTGTTTAACATGTATTTCGGAGATATCGTTTTCCAGGAACTTCGGGAAAAAAGAGCATTGGCATATACCGCAACATCGCGTTATCAGGAGCCGGCTGACCTTGAAAAGTCATACCTGAACAAGGGCTACATTGCCACACAGAATGACAAGATCATGGATGCTTTTAAAGCCTTCGATGAACTTTTTAATGTCTTCCCTATTTCTGAAAGTACTTTTTATGTTTCGAAATATGCCTTGTTAAACAAAATCAGTACGGAAAGGATCCGCAGGATGAGTATCATCTGGAATTTCCTGAATGCAGAAAAACTCGGTCTTATTCAAGATATCCGTAAAGATGTTTTCGAAAAAGTGGCAGGAATGAACCTGGACGATGTGATCGGTTTTGAGGAGAAGTACCTAAAAAACAAAGCAAAAACATACCTGGTATTGGGCAGGGAATCAGAAACCGACTTCAAGGCGCTCGGGAAGATCGGGCCTGTTACGAAACTGAACCTGAAAGACCTTTTTGGGTATTAATATCATCTCCTTATTGACTTTCAGCTTTTTAAGTATTATCTTTATGGCATTAACCAATCATGATGCCTTGAAATTTTCCTCTTCCTCAATTCAGGCCTGGAAGGAGATTCAGGGATAATAACAACTAAAATATAGCATATGAAAAGATGTTTTACATTGCTTGCAGTAATGCTCTTTACTGTAGCTTCCTGGGCTCAGAATGCCGATTATCTCCTGAAGAAAGATTTTCAATCGGAAAAGAAAAAGATCTCTGAAGGGATTGATGCTGCAAAAAAAACAGGAATTGATGCAAAAAAAATCGCTGCGAAACAAGTCACTGTACTTGACAGCCTGACAAAAAACCTGTCAGCAAATGAGAAAGCGATTGCACAGACCAATGATTCATTGCAGAAAACTGCAGCACGGTTCAATGCTCTTGAAGCCAGGGTCAGCAAAAGCAGCATGAACGCCCAGAATTCCCTTCTGGTGGCAGTCATTGTCTTCGCCGTTCTATTCCTGCTTCTCTTTGCTCTTATTTTCTTCCTGAAAAGAAATTCCAATGAAAAGATCCGTGAATTATCAGAAGAAAACATGAGGTTGGGCGAATCCGTGAAACAGGATTTTGCAGAGATGAAGAAAGAACAGAAGAAGTCTGCCGAAGTGTTTTCTTTGACATTGCATGAAAATTCAGCCAATCTCGCTGCAAAAATCGAGCAATGTGAAGAGAAGCAAAAGGCCTTTGCCACCGAATTAGAAGAAGTTGTTGACAAGGTTGTAAAAGAGCAGGTGATTCAGAAATCAAGAGTCGATGAACAGATCAAAGAGTTTTTATCGAAAGCAAATGCAGATAAAACTGAACATAAGTCCTTTCACGAAAAGATCGAATCAGAAGTGAAAGGATTACGGTCTTTACATATAAAAGATGTAGAGGAAATCAAGGCAAAACTCTAAGCCTTAATCCGCTAAAGATGCATTCACCCAAGGTGATCAGGTTCAGAGTTCTTTGGGTTCTTTAGGTTCTTTGGGTTTCAGTGGAATGAAACCACCCATTTCACTGAGTACATTCACCAGATCTGAGCCTGCAGGAACCACGAATTTTGTATTGTCTTTGAGGGAAGTTTCCAGGGCCTGGATTCTACGCAACAATTGGGCATTCCCGATAAAAAATTCTTCAGCAGCTTCGTTGACAAGTTGAATGGCTTGTGCTTCCCCTTCTGCACGCAGGATGGCTCCCTGTTTAAATCCTTCTGCTTTCCGGATCTCAGCCCGTTTTTCACCGTCGGCTCTTGTTTCAGTAGCAGTTGCAAAATCGATGGCAGCGATCTTCTCATTCTCAGCTTTCACGATCTTGTTCATCGTCTCCTGTACATCTTTGGGAGGTTCAATTTCCTTTAATTCGGTACGAATGATCTCTATGCCCCAGTGGTCGGTCTCAGCCAGCAAGGTCGAATGGAGGTCTTTGTTAATCCTCCCCCGTTCGCTGTTTGCTGATTTCAAGGTAAGGGTACCGATGATGTTACGCAGCGTGGTGCGGGCCAGGTTCACGATCTGGTACTCGATACTGTTTACATTGTATTGAGAAAATTTCACACTGTCCTCATCCGATCTGATCTTGAAATAAACCTGGGCGTCAACTTTCGCATTCAGGTTATCATTCGTAATGATCTCCTGAGGTTCGGCATTGATCATTTTTTCGGTGACGTTCACCTGGTACATCTTTTCTATACCCGGGATGATCCAGTGAAAGCCAGGCATGCAAAAACGATTGTATTTCCCAAGCCTTTCAACCAATCCACGATGTGTAGGCCGGATAATTCTTACACCGGCAAAGAATAAAAGTACCAAAATCGCGATGACAACTGCGGTAATCGAAATGTTCATAATTGAAGTTTTAATTGTTTGACAATCAGTTTCAGGAGGAATTCCTTTTCTCTTTCATGGACAAATATAATGAAAATTGTTAATTTAGCTAATCCATTTAGAATGTTAATGAAGAAAAGCGAGGATATTTTTTTATTTGAATGGCGGTATTTTTCAGTTTAAACATTATTAATTAACAGATGAAAGAAATTAATTCTCCAGGGGAATTTATGGAGATGGTCAATGCATTCCGGATAAGCAGGATCATCCTCACAGCGCATGAACTGAACCTCTTTACACTTCTAAAAGATGGTCCGCTTACCTCTCCGGTTATGGCAAAGGCAATTGGAGCCAATGAACGTGCAACCGACCGGCTCATGAATGCGCTGGTTCCCATCGGGCTGTTGAAAAAAGCCGGCAGTCAATTTTCCAATTCGGATTTCTCGACCCGTTTCATGATCAAAGGACAGCCCACCTATATGGGTGGCGTCACCCACCTGGGACATTTGTGGAAGACCTGGAGCACATTAACAGAGGCCGTGAAAGCCGGGACATCGGTGGCAGTGAAACAGTCGATCGGTAACAGGGAAGAGGTCTGGCTCGAATCCTTTATTGCAGCCATGCATTCAAGAGGCCTTCAGCAGGCAAAAGAGATTGCAGCAGTGCTGGATCTTTCACAAACCAGACAGGCGCTCGATATTGGCGGCGGATCAGGTGCGTTCACTTTTGAGTTCATCAGGGAAAACCCTGCAATCAGGGGAACCATCTTCGATCTTCCCAATGTGATTCCGATCACCCGGCAATACATATCACATGAAGGATTTGATGATTCGGTTACCACGCTTGCCGGCGATTACCTTAAAGACAAGTTCGGTTATGATTATGACCTGGTTTTCGTCTCTGCTGTCCTTCACATCAATTCGCCTGAAGAAAATATGCTTCTCATTAATAAGTGTGCCGAAGCATTGAATCCCGGCGGTCAGTTGGTCATCCTTGACCACATCATGACAGATGACCGGACCGGACCGGCAGTGGGCGCCTTCTTTGCCCTGAATATGCTGGTAGGGACTGAAAAAGGAGATACCTATACCGAAAAAGAGATTAAATTGTGGATGCAGGCTGCCGGATTCAAATACATCCGCAGAAGAGATACCCCGCAGGGATCGAACATGATGATCGGGATTAAGTAAATTACGAATTACGAATTACGATTTCCGATTTCCGACCTCTGACCTCCGACTTCTGAACTCAATTGTCAATTATCCATTATCCATTATCAATTACCCGGCCCTTGGATCCTTCTTCAACGGCATCTTCGCCATCTTCTGAACCTCCATGCTGGGAAACCCGAATTCCTCCACGATCTTGCCCAAAACAAGGTAGATCCCGTCGCCACGGAAAGGATAATTCTTAGCGGAATCGGGAAAATGAACCGTGTCGAAGAAATGACCTGTAATATCGATGAACGTCCCGAAATGCATCCATTCCTTTTTCACGGTTCTCACATATTTGATAGTCACAAGCTGGCCCAGCATTCTCACCTTCTTCCCAAGGGAACCAATCATCTCCTTTGCCATTATTTCCCCACGGAAAGCGGTTTCGAGCAGGTCGAAATAGGTATGTTTAACCGGAAATCCGAGCAGTTCCACTTCATCGTAAACATCTTCCACTGTATTTTGTTTCAGGGAAGGTAATTCGTATGTTTTAGGCGGCGTATAGAAAAGAACGGGATTTATAATTTCAGATTTACGATTTACGATTGAATTTTTGATTGATGATTGACGGTTGATGATTCGGGTTGATGATTTCGGGAGTTCAGCATTTTTGCCTAGTATCAGGTGGGTTTCCCAGAGAAGTTGGGCCTTTGATTTCCCGGTAAAACGCAATGCCCCGATGCGGATAAGAATGATCATTTGCTCAAGGCTCGTTCCCGTTCTCGCGATAAAATCCTCCAGGCCGAGATATTCGCCATTCGCTTTTCGCTCTTCGCTGATGGCCTTACCTACCTGGCTTTCCAGGTTTGCCACATGAACAAATCCAACATAAATGTCGGTTCCGGTGATGCTCGTTTTATAGTCGCCGCGGTTGATACAGGGAAGATGAAGGGTAGCGCCGCAGTTGCGGGCTTCATTAAAGTAAACCCACGAACTGTAGAATCCTCCAAAGTTATTGATCACACCGGTCATGAATTCCAACGGGTAATGGGCTTTCAGGTAGAGGCTCTGGTAGCTTTCCACGGCATAGGATGCCGAATGGGCCTTGGAGAAGGAATAACCGGCAAAGGATTCGATCTGCCGCCAGACCTCTTTCGTAACCTCTTCAGGGTAACCGAAATTCCTGCAATTCTCAAAGAATTTGTCGATGATCCGTTGCAGTTCCTTTTTTGAACGGTATTTCCCGCTCATGGCCCTGCGCAGCACATCAGCATCTGCCAGGTCGAGTCCGGCAAAATAGTGACAGATCTTCAGCACATCTTCCTGGTACACCATCACCCCATAGGTTTCCTTCAACTGTTCTTCCATCACAGGATGCAGGTATTTGAATCCCGGGTGATGAAACCGGTAAATATACTCGCGCATCATACCCGAACGGGCCACACCCGGGCGGATGATGGAGCTGGCTGCGACCAGGCTGCGGTAGTTGTCGCATTGCAGCTTTTTCAATAATCCGCGCATGGCAGGACTTTCCACGTAAAAACAGCCGATGGTCTCCCCTACCCCGAGCAGGTGCTTTATCTTTTCGTCTTTTTTAAATTCCTGTACCCTGTGAACATCCACATGCACGGCACGGTTCCCAAGGACGATCTCAGCTGTTTCCCTGATGTGCCCGATGCCACGCTGGCTGAGGATATCCAGTTTTTCGAAGCCGATGTCTTCTGCCACATACATATCCCATTGCGTGGTCGGAAAACCTTTGGGAGGCATATCCAGGGCGGTGTAGCAGGTGATTGGTTCATCTGAGATCAGCACTCCTCCTGCATGAATGCTGCGGATGTTCGGGAAATCGACCATCATCCTCCCGAGTTCGCTGATCCTGCGGGTAACCTCATTATTATGGATCTCCTTTTCAGGATATTTCAGAAGATCGTCCATCTCCCCTTTTGGGATGCCATGTACCTTCCCAAGTTCCCGGTAGATCGAATTACCTTTGAACGTTGACATGGCGCCAAGCAGGGCAGTATGCTTGTGGCCATAGCGTTTGAAGATATAATCCAGCACTTCGTCCCTTTCCTTCCAGGAATAATCGATATCAAAATCGGGAGGAGATGTCCGTTTCGGATTTATAAAACGTTCGAAGTAAAGATCAAGCTCAATGGGATCCACGTCGGTAATCTTCAGGCAATAGGCCACTATGCTGTTGGCGCCACTGCCACGGCCCACATGATAAAATCCCCGCGACATAGAATAGCGGATGATGTCCCAGGTTATGAGAAAATAGGATGAAAAGCCCATTTTATCGATGATCTCAAGTTCATGTCTCACACGTTTTGCTGCTTCGCGGTTGGACTTTCCATAACGGTATATCAATCCGTCGTTGGCAAGCTTTTCAAGCAGGGTCTTGTCATCATAGGAATTCCCGGTAAAGGTCTTCCTGTTTTTATGAGAAGAAAAATCAAAATCGATCGAGCATTCCCCGAGCAATTGTTCCGTATTCCGGATCAGCTGAGGGTAATCTTTGTAAAGATTTCTCACCTCCCCTTCCGGGATCATCTTTTCACCCGGAGCAGCCAGTTGTTCAGGGCGGAGCCGGCTGAGGAGGATGTTGTTATCGACGGCCCGCAGGTTGCAGTGCAGGTCGTATTCCTTTTCATTGGTAAAAGTAACCGGGGCGAGGATGACAGCGCAGTCAAGGATATTTTTGTCATTGATGGTTGCGAGTTTACGGATGAATGAAGGATGAACGCCAAGAACCCCTCCCCCTTGCCCCCTCCCCATTTGGGGAGGGGGATGGGGGGTGGGGCTAAATGGATAAATTACCGCCACATTTTCAAACTCCGGGGCCTGGTTGGGTAGCGGTAGTCCATTGAGGGTATGAACTGAAAGGAACTCATTCAGCTCACGAAAGCCTTCATTATTCCTGGCCAGGCCGATGTAAAGCAACTTCTCATCCCTGCGGAACTCAATTCCTGCGACAGGCCTGATCCCGTTCTCCCTGCAAGCCTTCACAAAATAGATGATGCCGGTGGAATTGTTGATATCGGTGAGTGCCAGGGTGGTGACCCCGCATACCTTTGCCGTTTCCACCAATTTTTCAATGGAAAGGGTGCCGTAGCGCAGGGAATAATATGAGTGACAGTTTATAAACAATTTACAGATTCAGTTTATAAAGTTTTTAAAGTTCATAAAGTTTATAAAGGTCATTAAATCAGCCTATAGAGATTCACCATATTTGATATTTTCATTGCAAGGAGCAAAGCGACGAAGCAATCTCCTTCAGTTACCAAAAACCTTGTCATTGCGAGGCACGAAGTGCCGAAGCAACCTCCATATTTCGCCATTTGAAAATGTCACGGCGGATTCGCTACTTCTGTATTTTGTTTGCCTGTTCACCAATTTTAAACCCAACTGGTTCCCTTGGTTCTTGTTTTGGGTGAACCAGCTCCCTGAGGGCCTGAAATACCAGTAATAATTGATCAGAATGCTCATCCAGTTTTTCAAATGTCCGCCTTTCGAGATCGTTGATTTTTTCTGACAATTCCTGATGCACTAACAGTACCTCCCTTAGTTTCACAAATGCCCTCACAACATAAATGCTTGCAGCGATAGCTGTAGGGCTATTCAGAACGCTGGCCAGCATTAATGCTCCATGTTCTGTAAAAACGAATGGTAATTTCCTGCGCCCTCCCCAACTTGATATCACAAATTGTGATATCAAGTCAGAAAGTTCTTCCTGTGTTAATTGAAACATAAAATCAATCGGAAAACGATCTGTATTCCGTTTTACAGCTTGGTTCAAAACTCTTGTTTCAACACCATAAATCCTTGCCAGATCGCTGTCAATCATCACTTTCCTTCCGCGGATGAAGTAAATCTGGGAAATGATCTCCTCGTACCTTTGAACAGGTTCTTCCATAATGTTTTTCCACTTTAATCGGCTTTTCATTAAAAGGTAATACGATTATTCGCTAGAATAATGTCACCCCTGTGGGGTTTATAGGTATTTTTTTTATTTTATTTTATTCGCTATTTCGCTATTTTTTTTCACTCACCAGCTCACCAGTTCGCCAGTTCGCCAACTCATCAGCTCGCCAACTCGCCAACTGTATTCACCGCCACGGCCCTCCGGATGATCTTCCTCCCATACTTTCCCCGGATCCGGTCCATCGCCTGGTACAGGTTGATCATCTCCACCGAATCCTCGAACAGGTCAATCTGCTGGCTGCCGGGAACCAGCTTGCTGAAACGTACCCCGATCAGGCGGATCAGCATACGGCGCTGGTACAGCTTGTCGAACAGCTCTTTCACAATGGGAATGAGGACATGGTCGAAGGCCGTGTAAGGAACCTGTTGCTGGATGGTATGGGTATCAAAATTGGAATACCGGATCTTGACCGTCACGCAGGCGGTGAGTTTTTGCTGCTCACGCAGTTCATAAGCGATCTTTTCAACCATCTTCACCAGGATTTCCTTCATCCGGATAATATCGATCGTATCCTGTTCAAATGTAGTCTCCGTGCTGACGGATTTACTCTCCGAATATTGCCTCACCGGAGTCGTGTCGATGCCGTTGGCCCGTTCCCACAGGATGATGCCGTTCTTCCCCATCACCCGTTCCATCATTTCCAGGGGAATGCGGCTCAGGGTATCGATGGTGGCAACTCCCATGGACCGGAGCAAAGGATAGGTCTTCTCCCCTATTCCCGGTATCTTCCGGATGGACAAAGGAGCAAGGAACGGTTTCACATGATCTTCCGGAACCTGCAACTCCCCGTTCGGCTTGGCTTCGCCGGTAGCGATCTTCGAAACGGTCTTGTTTACCGACAGTCCGAAAGAGATTGGCAATCCTGTATTCTTCATGATCGCCGTACGAAGCTCGTGGGTCCATTTCAGCAGGCCGAAGAAACGATCCATGCCGGTCACATCGAGATAATGTTCATCGATAGAAGCTTTCTCATACAACGGCGCTTTTTCGGCGATGATGTCGGTAACCAGGAGCGAATAGCGTGAATAAAGTTCCATATCGCCCCGGATGAATACGGCATCCCGGCACATCATCCGGGCCATCTTCATGGGCATGGCCGAGCTGACGCCGAAACGGCGGGCCTCGTAGCTGCAGCTTGCCACGACGCCCCTGTCGGACATCCCGCCGATGATCACCGGCTTGCCTTGCAATGCAGGATTTTGCAAGCGTTCCACCGATACAAAGAAGGTGTCGAGGTCAAAATGGACGATATTGCGGTTGGCGGTCTTCATAAATAGCGAAATGGCGAAATAGCGAAGTGAGATTGTCTTAAAAGGTCTTCAATTTTCCTTTACCGCAAAGACGCCAAGTCGCAAAGAGTTAAAAATATTTTTTTCACATTTTCATATCTGCTATATAGCTTTTTGTAACTACCTAATTACCAATTTCTTTTTTCTCGCAGATTTTCGCAGATTTATCGCAAACCTGCCTGCCGGTAGGCAGGTTTTCGCAGAAAAGATCAGTATCTAATTTCTAATGACACCATCTGAATTGAGCAATCATAATGTACTCTGCGTGAATCAGCGAGAACGATTTTCATGTTATCTGCTTTGAAGTTCCTGATATAATCCTCAGGAAATAACTTCACAATGATTTTTACCATTTGAGTCACCTCTATATATTTTTTTCTTGACTTTTAATTTTATTTGTTTTATTTTTGATGCGTTTTTAATCATTATTCCGACTACAATATAATCATTTTATAAAAAACTGCAACTATGTTTTTTCCTTCGAACATAAAATTTTTCCGGAAGAGGATGGGGCGGACACAGGATGATGTGGCGGTTGCCCTTGGGATGAAGCGTTCAACCCTGAGCGGATATGAGAATGCCATTGCCCAACCCGGAATAGAAGCCCTGGTTAGTCTCTCAAATTATTTCAGGGTAGCGATCGACACCCTGGTCAAGGTCGACCTCACGAAACTGCCCGAGAGTCAGCTCCGGCAGCTGGAAAAAGGTTACGATGTCTTCATCAAAGGCAGCAGCCTGCGGGTGCTGGCCACCACCGTAGGCCAGGATAACCATGAGAATATCGAACTGGTAACGGAAAAAGCAAAAGCCGGATACAAGAGCGGATTTGCCGACCCTGAATACATCAGCATCCTCCCTACTTTCCGACTTCCTTTTCTTTCAAAACAAAAGAAATACCGCACGTTCCAGATAAGCGGCGATTCCATGCTGCCCATTCCTGAAGGTGCCTGGGTTACAGGGGTCTTTGTCCAGGACTGGCACACTGTTCGCGACCGGGATGCTTGCATTATCCTCACCTCGGAAGAAGGCATCGTATTTAAAGTCGTTGAAAATAAGATCCGGGCCGAAGGGAAACTCATCCTTCACTCCCTGAACCCGGCTTATGAACCTTATGAAATTGCGGTGAACGACATCCGGGAGATCTGGCAGTTCGTCAATTATATCAGTCCGGAAATCCCTGAAAATATAGCCGATAATACTTACCGGCTGGCGCAAACGGTGAAGAAACTAACAAAAGAGGTAAAAGCAATCCAGACCCGGTTGAATCTTTAGCTTCCGGATCTTTTGATTTCCTAACGGATGATAAAAGTGCATATATTTATATGCGATTATCACGCGATAATTTTCCAACGACGAACACGGTGCATTTCTGGCTATTCAGTACATTTGCAGCCTGTTCTGGTAATAAATTCAAAGGTTCAGTATAGCAGGGCAGGCTCTTTTTCGGTTTTTGAATGGATCATGATTTCATCCGGACAGGAAGGTCAATCCATTCAGTATCAATGATAAAATGATAAAATAATCAACCACTTTACACCATTACCTAGTATTGAAAATGGACTGGGAGTGAACCCGTAACAGTAAAATGATCATCTATTGAAAACTGAACACAGGGGTATTTTCTTAAATCAAACAAACAGAAAAGGATGAAAATTCTCGTAACAGGAGGTGATGGGCAATTGGGAAGCGCTCTGAAAAAACTTGCCGGTAACTACAAAGATCATATTTTTACATTCATTGATGTCGGTGACCTGGATATCACCGATTCCTCCGGCATGGCTGCGTTCCTGGCCACACATAAACCCGGTATCCTGATCAATTGTGCTGCATATACTGCCGTTGATAAGGCAGAATCCGAAACCGACCGGGCTATTGCAGTGAATGCGACCGCCCCGGGAGAAATGGCAAGGATCTGTTCGGAAACAGGAATCCGGTTGATCCATATTTCAACGGATTATGTTTTTGATGGAAGGAGCTTCAATCCCTATAAAGAAACCGACCCGGTCAATCCCGTCTCTGTTTATGCAAAAAGCAAGCTGGAAGGTGAAACCCGGATTCAGAAACAGGTAGTAAAAGGCATCATTATCCGCACCTCATGGTTATATTCGGAGTACGGACAGAATTTTGTAAAAACGATCCTGAAAAAAGGCAAAGAACTCGGAAAATTAAGGGTTGTTTATGACCAGGTCGGCGGGCCTACCTATGCAGGTGATCTCGCCAGGGCAATTCTTGACATTCTGCCGGAAGTTGCGAATACCGGTTCCATGGAAGTATACCATTATGCCAATGAAGGTGTGATCAGCTGGTACGACTTTGCACATGCCATCATCGAAATTTCGGGAATCGCCTGTATTCTGGAGCCTGTCGAAACAACAGCATACCCCACTCCTGCCACACGGCCATCTTACAGTATATTCAATAAAACCAAATTTAAAGAACGGTTCGGGATCGCTATACCATATTGGAGAACCAGCCTGAAGGAGTGTATCGGGAATATGGTGGAATCTCATTAATGCTGGAAAAGGACTGATAGAAATATTTTGACTTTTAAATCGATAATAACTTATGAATACTGCTATTGATCCTACTGTTTTGAAACGAGCGAATGCCTGGCTGGATGGGAATTTTGATAAAGAAACAATAGCCATGGTCAGGGAGATGATGGAAAAGAACCCGGCAGAACTAACGGATGCCTTTTACCGTGACCTGGAATTCGGGACGGGTGGATTGAGGGGCATTATGGGTGCCGGAACGAACCGGATGAACAAATATACCGTTGGGATGGCCACTCAGGGCCTTGCTAATTATCTCCTGAAAATGTTTCCGGAGGTTCACCCTATCCAGGCTGCAATTTCATTCGACAGCCGCAACAACAGTAGTTTTTTTGCAAAAATCACTGCTGAGGTATTTGCAGCCAATGGTTTCAGGGTTTTTCTCTTTGATGATATCCGGCCCACTCCGGAACTTTCATTTGCTATCCGCCACCTTAAATGCCAGACCGGGGTCATGTTGACTGCTTCCCACAATCCTAAAGAGTATAACGGTTATAAGGCATACTGGGATGACGGAGCACAGATGATCGGTCCGCATGACGTAAATGTGACCGATGAAGTTCAGAAGATCACTTCGGTGGAAGATGTCCGCTGGACCGGCAATCCCGAGAATATTATTGAAATAGGGAAAGAGGTTGATGAAGCCTATCTTGGCCGTGTTCTTGAGCTATCCCTCTCTCCCGAATTGATCCGGCTTCAGAAAAACCTGAAAATCGTTTATACACCGCTCCATGGCTGCGGGCGGAAAATGGTACCGGAGACCCTGAAGCGATTCGGTTTTGAAAATGTCACCACGGTGAAAGAACAAATGGTGGCTGATGGCAACTTCCCAACAGTACGTTCTCCGAACCCGGAAGAACAGGACGCGATGACCCTTGCCCTCGAAAAGGCGCGTGAAATTGATGCAGACCTGGTGATGGCCACGGATCCGGATGCCGATCGCGTAGGGATCGCATTGAAGAATGCCAAAGGCGAATTCATCCTTCTGAACGGAAACCAGACAGCATCCCTTCTTTTTTACTACATCCTCTATCGTTGGAAAGAGAAGAAGATGTTGACGGGAAATGAATATATTGTATCCACCATTGTCACCACCGAACTCCTGAAGGGCATTTCAGTAAAGTTTAGCGTCGGGTATTTTGAATGCCTCACCGGCTTCAAGTTTATCGCAGATGTGATCCGGAAACATGAAGGGAAGATGAAATACATCGTGGGCGGGGAAGAAAGTTTCGGGTACCTGATCGGTGATTTTGTCAGAGATAAGGATGCCGTCAGCGCATGTGCCCTCCTTGCAGAAGCCGCTGCTTGGATGGCCAGTCAGGAAAAATCCCTTTTCGACCTGCTCATCCGCATCTACCAGGAACTTGGATTTTACAAGGAACACCTGATATCGGTAACAAAGAAAGGAAAGACCGGTGCGGAAGAGATCCAGAACATGATGGTGGATTACCGGCAGGATCCTCCGACCCATATTAACAGTTCAAAAGTCATCCTGGTCAGGGATTATCTGGTTTTGCGTGAAAAGGATCTTATTACAGGGAAGGAAAAAGTAATCGACCTTCCTAAATCGAATGTCCTGCAGTTCATTTTGGAAGACGGTTCCCGCATCAGCGTGAGACCTTCCGGCACCGAGCCCAAGATCAAGTTCTACTTTAGTGTGAAAGAGAACCTGGGTGGCAAAGAAGAATATGATCATAAGGATTTTATCTTAACTAAAAAAATCAGCGACATCATTGCCTCGATGAAACTGAAATAATATGAGGAATTCTCATCCAACCCGGTTTATGGAACTGCCGTCAGGCGGTGTGTTGAGGATTTTTTTCTCAATCTTATTCCTGTTGTTTCTTTCCCTCCCTTCGTGGAGCCAGGAAAACACGAAAAGCCTTAAGGATACGGCTTCTTTCGATACCATCACCGTGAGGAAAGGAACCTGGTTTAATTACAAAGGGAAGTCTTACAAGATTGTAAAAGACACGGTTTTTGTCGTACACACATATGAAATCCAGGCGATTGACTTGAAAAATGAACAACGGTCAAAGACATTTTATGATTCTGTTTACAAGAAATTCTCACGAAGAAAATTCCCCCAGATGTTATACGGACTGGCCTTTAAACCACCGGAAATTCCACCCCTGCCTGGAAATTCGCACAAGGTCAAAAGCGATGTCCCGTTTGAACAATATAAAGGAAAGGTGATCCGGCATATCCGGATCGAAACGCTGGTTCCTTTTGGTACCACCGTCTACGACACACTGACAGATGCGCAAACCGTATCTGGTAAGGCCCTGAATGCGGCACATATGAGAACCCGATCCTGGGTTATCCGGAAAAACCTTTTCATCAAAGAAGGGCAGAAAGTGGATCCCTACCTTCTGGCCGATAATGAACGGAATATTCGCACCATGTCATTCATCGAAGATGTGAAAACCTACGTCACAGTTGCGGGTCATTCCAGTGATTCGGTGGATATTATCATCGTCACCAAGGATGTATTCTCGATCGGTTTTGATGTGATGTCGGCAAGTCCCAGCAACGTAGCATTCCGGCTTTACGATGGAAATTTTCTCGGGCTGGGCGACAGGCTCTCTACGAGTTATTCGTTCAAAACAAAACGGAAATCATTTTTTCGTCTTGATGGTGCATCTTACTCCTACGACAATATAGCAGGGACTTTCCTCAACACGTTGATCACCTATAACCGGGATGACGTGGGAAATCAGAACATGGGGATTTACTTCAACCGGAACTTCTATTCCTTTAAAACCAAATGGGCTTTTGGTGCGGGATACCAGTATGGGAAGATGGTACTGGAAAAGATAATTAACAAAGATGCAAATGTGATTATGCGGGAAAGCAGTTACTTCAGCGATATGAGCTTCTGGGGCGGACGGGCCATCCAGATCAGGAATACGGCCATTCCAACGCGCTTCGTAGTGACCGAATCCTTCTTCCGCAGGTCGTTTTCTTCACGGCCCTGGATGTCGATCGATTCCAATAGATTGTATTACAACACCACCCGGATCCTGACGGGTCTTGCATTTTCAGCGAACAGTTATTATCTGACGGATTATATTCTCCATTTTGGAAAACCAGAGAACATCCCATACGGGAAAGCTTTCAAGGTTACACTTGGGCCTGAAATCAGCAATTTTTATACAAGGTTCTACGGGGGTGTTGATCTCTCAGCAGGTGATTTTATTAATGGATTCGGATACCTGTCGGGCAGGGCGGTGCTGGGAGGATATCTTTATCATAAATCCATGGAGGACTGTGTTCTCAAGATGAGCCTGAAATATCTGTCCCCCTTGTTTGTGACCCCGTATAAAAAATTCAAATTCCGGGGTTATCTCTTTTCTGATTACCGTTTCGGTTTCAATTTCCGGAAAAATAATCCCGATTACAGCAATATCAACCGTGACTTTCTCATCGACCAGGTAAGGTTCGACACCGTCTTTTATGGCAGAAAATCATTATCGGCAAGTCTGTCTGTGATCATGTACACACCGATGTATTTTTACGGATTCAGGTTTGCCTTTACATTCCAGGTGAAAGGTGGTTTCGTGGCTATCCATAAGGAATCCCTTTTTCACCAACCCTTCTATACCGGTGTTGGATTGGGGATTCTTATCCGGAACGACAACCTCATCTTCCCTCCTTTCCTGATCTCCTGTTTTTATTACCCTTCGATACCACCTGGAGTGCCCTGGTGGCAATTCAGGTTTGACCAGAATACAGGGATCACGTTTCCCGACTACAATGTTACCATGCCCCAAACGGAAACTCTTCAAAATTAAATCATCCATAATGGAAAGAAAAGAAAATGATGTTCCCCGGGATCCGGTTTACTCAAAGACCGTTCTTGAAATGCTGACCGTGGCAAATGAATATTGTTTATTCCTTGAGAAAGCCGAAAACTATGACCGGCAGGATGTCCTGCTCTTTCTCCAGAAGATCTGCCCGTTGATCTATATCAAGGCTTCGCTATTACCGGCTATCGAATTAAATGATGAAGATGCTGCTGAGCATTTTGTGACTGAAGAAGAATGGGAAGGGGTCTTCAACACCCTGCACCTGAAATTCGGTGAAGATGATCTTTACTATTTTATCGATCCCTATGAACGATCGCATACCGACGCGGTGAAAGCAAGCCTGGCAGAAAATTTTACGGATATCTACCAGGACCTGAAAGATTTTGTCCTTCTATACCAGAAACCGCGAAAAGTTTCCATAGAGTATGCTGTATATGAATGTAAGCGGCTATTTGAGACACGCTATGGGTTTCGTCTCGTGAGGGCACATTCTGCACTTCATTACCTTCTTAATAAGGAAGGAGATAAAGGAGAGTTACATGATTTATTGGAGACGCTGTAAGACGGAACCTTAATTTCCTCTTACCTTATCAATCCGGTTCAGCCCGTCAATGGCCTTCTGATAATTGGCCTTCAATTCAAGTACATGCTTGTAATCCTGGTAAGCCTTTGAATACTCCCTGGATAACTCATATGCATAGCCCCTGTTGAACATCGCCTCTATATAGCCAGGATCCCGTTGCATAGCAGTCGTGAAATAGCTCGCAGCTTTCTTGAAATCGCGTAAGTAAACAAGATAAATGTACCCGCTATTGTATGCAGCATCCCTGAAGGTACTGTCAACTTTTTCCAGTTTCGCATAGGTTTCCAGCGCATATTCATACTTGCCGGTCTCCTGGTAAAACATTCCCAGCATGTACAGGGCTTCCTTGCTGTCGGGCCGGATTCTGATCGCATTTTTCAGATAATCGGCTGCTACCGGGTCTTTCCGCATCGAGTACAGCTCTCCGAGTTCCACGTAGGCATCGTAAAATCCCTGGTCCTGGTCCATAGTTCTCTTGAAATCCTCTACTGCTAAAACGGTATCGCCTTTTTCGAGGAGGGCAAGCGCCCGTGTAAAATAGGCCTGGGGGTTATGAGGTTCAACTTCGAGTGCCCTCTTCACATATTCGAAGGTGGCTTTGTAATCCTTGATGATGAGGCTCAGTTTGGAAAGCCTGATCAGGGCAGCGTTGTTCCGGGGATCAAGGGCAATGGCTTTCAGCAGTGCTTCATTGCAATTGTCAGGTTTTCCCATGCCCAGATAAACATCGGAAAGCGTGATGTAAAGTGAAGCCTTGTTGCCTGACAGGGAGATTGCTTTCGTGATATCTTCAAATGCCAGCTTTTCCTGGTGATCTAACAGGTAGTATTTTGATCGTTGCTGCAAAAGGTCGGGATCCGAAGGATGATCGGAAATCTTCTTGCTCAGATCCTTCAATAAAACCGTAAGGGTGTCTCTGCCCGATTTGTTTTTTTCGGCCACCTTAGGTCTTCCTCCACAGGATGTGATCAGAAAAAGGGCGACGAGCAATGTGAGAAACAGCGACCCGGTTGTTTTATTTGACATTCTTCAAGACCTCCATGATCTTTTTTTCCAGCTCGTCGGCGAGTTCAAGATTGTCCTGCAGCAGCTTTTTCACAGCATCCCTGCCCTGTCCTAGTTTTGTCTCCCCATAAGAAAACCACGAACCGCTTTTCTTGATGATGTTGTACTCGACAGCCAGGTCGATGATCTCCAGTATCCTTGAAATCCCTTCTCCATATATGATATCGAATTCGGCCTTGCGGAAAGGCGGTGCCAGCTTGTTCTTGACCACTTTCACCTTCACCCTGTTCCCGATGATCTCTTCCCCTTCCTTCAACTGGTTGACTTTGCGAATATCGAGGCGTACGGAAGAATAAAATTTAAGCGCATTACCACCGGTTGTGGTTTCGGGATTCCCGAACATGATGCCAATCTTTTCCCGCAACTGGTTAATAAAAATGCAACAAGTGGCGGTCTTTGAGATCGTGGATGTCAGCTTCCTTAAAGCCTGCGACATCAGCCGGGCCTGCAATCCCATCTTGGAATCGCCCATCTCACCTTCGATCTCGCTTCTTGGTGTCAGTGCAGCTACAGAATCGATCACGATGATATCGATGGCTCCGGAACGGATCAGGTTCTCGACGATCTCAAGTGCCTGTTCCCCGTTATCCGGCTGTGAAACAAGCAGGTTCTCAACATCTATGCCCAGCTTCTTTGCGTAAAAACGGTCGAACGCATGTTCCGCATCAATGAATGCAGCTATCCCGCCGGCTTTCTGTGACTCTGCAATGGCATGAAGGGCGAGGGTCGTCTTACCGGAAGATTCCGGGCCGTAGATTTCGGTTACCCTTCCTTTTGGCAATCCGCCGATCCCCAGGGCGACATTCAATCCAATGGATCCTGTCGGGATAAATTCCACAGCTTCGATGGCGTTGTCTCCCAGTTTCATGACCGTCCCTTTGCCGTATGTCTTCTCCAGCTTATCCAGCGTCAACTGCAGCGCTTTCATTTTTTCCTTGTTGTTGTCTTCTTCTTTTGCCATAATACATTTATTAAATTACGAATTAGGGATTATGAATTACGAATTCAGTTTTTTATTAAGTGCAAGATGTTCAACATAAGGGTATCGCCAGATGGCAGGATCACCCATTTGTCAGCTTCTATCCCCCAGTATCTGTTCCGTATGATTTTTTGTATCGACCTTTGAAAAGATCTTTTCAATAATGCCTTTTTCAGAGATAACATACGTCGTTCGCAGGATTCCATCATATTCCTTTCCGTAAAGATTTTTTTTGCCCCAGGCTCCATAAGCCATCAGGATTTTTTTGTCTTTATCGGCTAAGAGTGGAAAAGGTAATACATATTTTTCGATAAATTTTTTATGCGACCGTTCATCATCGGCGCTGACACCGACAATTTCATATCCCTTCTTCAGCAGTAAAGTGTAGTTGTCACGCAGGTTACACGCTTCGGCAGTGCATCCCGGAGTATCATCTTTGGGATAAAAATAGAGAACCAGTTTTTTACCACTGTAATCTTGTAACGAGATGGGGTTGCCATCCTGGTCAACTGCCTCAAAAGCCGGAGCTTTATCTCCAATCCTTAATGTTGACATCTTTCTGAATAATTAAACATGAAAATAATTTCAAAGGTAAAATTTTTGGTTTGTTGCGGGCTCCTTTCAGAGGAGTAGTTATTAACAAAATTACTCCTTTCGGAGAAGCTGATAATACTTGCATACAGATGTCAACCCGCATTCGGGACATTTGGGTTTCCGCGCAATACAAACATAACGCCCATGAAGGATCAGCCAGTGGTGTGCCAGCGGTATGAGCTGTTCAGGAATGTGTTTTACCAATTGGATCTCAGCCTGGTAGGGCGTCTTTGCCCCGGTGGTCAGTCCGATCCGTGCAGAAACCCTGAAAACATGCGTATCCACAGCCATTGCAGGCTTTTTATAAATAACCGAAGCCAACACGTTGGCCGTCTTCCTTCCCACACCGGGGATCGTCATCAGTTCTTCAACATCAGAAGGCAATACGCCCGAAAAATCCTTAATCAACGATTTTGCCATGCCGATCAGATTCTTTGCCTTGTTGTTGGGATAAGAACAGCTTTTGATGAGTTCAAAAACATCTTCCTGCGGAGCATGTGAAAGCGAATCTGCATCCGGAAATTTCCTGAAGAAGGCCGGGGTGATCAGGTTGACCCGCTTGTCGGTACATTGGGCGGAAAGAATTGTTGCAACCGCAAGTTCATAAGGATCAGTATAGACCAGTTCCGTTTCTGCCTTTGGACGATGTTCAAGGAAATAGCCTATTAAAAAGTCGTAACGCTCCTTCTTCGTCATAGAAAATCATTTGCACAAAGTTAGCGAAATTCAGGATTTGTTGGTTTTTGATTAAGTTTGCATGAGTAAAAAAGTAACAGAGTAACAGAGTCACAAAGTCACAAAGTAAAATTGAAAAAAAACTCGCCAGCTCGCCAGTTCGCCAGCTCATCAGCTAAACAAAAACGCAACTAATGTCAGTAAACGAATTCGATCTTATCATTGTTGGCGCAGGTCCTGCCGGATGCACCACCGCGTTAAACCTGGCAGGTTCATCGCTGAAGGTTGCAATAGTCGATAAAGCGGAGCTGCCTGCCGAAAAGGTTTGCGGGGATGCACTTAGCGGAACGGCACTGAATGTCATCAAACGGTTACCGGGCAATTGCTTTGAAGAGTTCCTGGAACTGGAACCAAAGACTCCTTCCTGGGGAATACGTTTTGCTGCCCCAAACGGGGAGTTGCTCGATGTACCCTTCGTCCTTGATAAAACTCCGGAAACACCGCCTCCGGGATATATCTGCAAAAGAAAGATCTTCGATGGATTTTTGCAGCAAAAAGTGAAGGAGGTGACGCCCTTTAGCATGACCGGCAAATTCCAGGTAAAACAGATTTTAAGGGAAAAAGAATTTTTCATCCTGAAAGGAGAAAAAGAGGATCTGAGATGCAGGATGATCATAGGGGCAGACGGAGTTCATTCAACTGTTGGGAAAATTCTTGCAGGTCATTCACTCAATCATAAGCAATACTCCCTAGGGGTCCGGGCCTATTTTACCGGCATCAGGGACCTTCATCCGCAGAATTTCATTGAATTGCATTTCCTGGAAGATCTGCTTCCTGGTTATCTGTGGATCTTCCCGATGGCAAATGGTCTTGCAAATGTGGGTTTGGGCATTTTATTTGAGAAGATGAAGGCCGCACCAGATTCGTTATCTGCAATGCTGCAGCAGATCATCCTTTCGCATCCATCACTATCCGCCCGGTTTAAAGGAGCAGGGATGACTGGAAAGATTGAAGCGCATGGCCTTCCGCTTGGCCCCGATTCCAAAGCAATATCTGGCGATGGGTTCGTGCTTGCGGGCGATGCTGCATCCCTCGTTGACCCTTTCACCGGCGAAGGCATCGGCAATGCGATGGTCAGCGGAGAGATCGCCGCCGGCATGATCATGGAAGCATTCGCAGCCAATGATGTTTCTGCCGGATTCCTCAGGCAATATGATGAAAGAATGAGGAAAAGGCTGGGGAGGGAACTCAAAACAAGTCACCGGATCCAGGAACTCTGTTCGCACCCTTCACTGTTTAATCTCGTAGTTAAGAAAGCCAACAGGAATATAGAGATGAAAGAGATGTTCACAAAAATGTACACCAGTCAGGATGTACGTGATCAGCTGAAAAGCCCGGGATTTTATCTTAAAATATTGTTCGGGTGATTAATTGCGGATGATGGTGACCGCCCCTCTATAAACCTCATCCCCGTTCTCGCCATGACATTTCAGGATATAATAGTAAACGCCTGCAGCAAGATTTCCTCCATCCCAGTCACCGCTCTTGTAATTAGTCTTCTCAAAAACTCTTCTTCCCTGGCGATTGAAGATAAACATCTGGTTGGAAAGGTAAATCTCGGAGAGGTCCAGATTCACCCCAGAGGGTTTTCCGTCGATAGGATTAATTTCCCGGATTTTCAATGAGCCATTATCGTCGCCGGTTCCCGGGGTGATGGCATTGGGAATGAACAAACGGATCGTCTTCACCCATATAGTATCTATAATGGTCGAGTCGCATAACTGTCCGCCGATATTATCCGTAAAGTTCAATTGGACAAAGAACCTGCCTACTTTTGAGTAATTATGCTGACAAGGATTCACATTAGGGACTTTACTTGTTTTGTCAGAAAAATCCCAGTTCCAGTTGTCAAGGTGCTGTACTGCGGTATCCGGGATTGTAACGGTGATCCCCGGGTTACTAAGGTAAATCGTGTCGGGGGGAGGCATGTAAAAAGTGATTTTGTGGAGTTTCAGTACCTCAACGGTGAATTCCCGGGTCACACAATGCGTCATATCAGAATCGGTAACGGTAATTGTATACCTTCCTTTGGGAAAACCGACACCCAGTGTGTCGAGCTGATGAAATGAACCTCCGCTCCAAACGTATGTGTAGGGAGGATGTCCCCCGGAAACTAAGATTTTCATCTGACCGTTGCTGTCGCTGGGACAACCTAATGCATTATAACGGTACAGCGTATCAATATGCAGCTGGTCCCGCATCCGGATGTACGAGGGAAAGCTTGTATCCACCCTAGTTGAATCCGAAACAACGCATCTATAATTGCCAGTATCCAGGGCCGTGATGTTCTTCACAACGAGGTATTTTCGGGTGGAATCGAAGATCTCAATGTTATTGAACAACCATTTGTAGTCGTAAATGTAGTTGGCGGGATCAGGAACGGTATCGCTTACACTCGCCACAAACGTAACTTTTCCTCCCTGGCAAACCGTATCACCAGGAGGATCAACGAACACCCGGGGGAACTGACCAAAGGAATGGATAGTTAGGAAGAGGAGAAGGAAGATTAATAGTTGTTTCATTAGTTTCATCAATTCGGCTGTAAATTTATGAATTTATCCGGATAAACAAATTCCTAAAACTCACCTTTCGTCAACATTACCAGCATGCAGCCCTCGATTATTTCGATCCCTCTGGATCTCAGAAGCTGTTCAAGTTCCGGGTTTTCCGTTCCGGGATTGAAGATGACCCTGACTGGGTTGATTTTCAGGATGTAATCGATAAATGAGGATTGATTCTTCGGACCTATATACAAGGTAATCGTATGGATTTCCCCGAGTTCCGGAAAGGGTTTCATGATCTTCACTTCACCGATGGCGCCTTCGCGCCTGCCAATTGCAACCACGGGAATGTGATGACGCACAAGTTTGATCACCGCTTTATATGAAAAACGATGGGGTTTCAGGCTTGCTCCAAGTACGAGGGTTCTCTTTTGCTGCACGGGTTAGTAACGTAAATCCGGGTATAAAAGTACAAAGCAACGGTCAAAAAGAACGGATGCTGGATGCTAGATGCTGGATGTGTGGATGAGTGTATAAAGAGTGATGTGTTACGCTACTGATATCTATCGAAAATGAATTAATTATCAATTATCCATTATCAATTATCAATTGCTTATTGCCTAATGCCTCTTTTTCGGCCTTGAAGCATTTTTCCCCGGTCGCTGCCTGGCAGGTTTGCCAGGGCTGTACTCCGGAGCTTCTCCAAATTGCACCGGTACCGATGCTTTGTGAACAGGTTTCTCCAGTATACTTTCGATAGCAGCGAATTTATGCTGTTCCCTCATGTTGATGAAGGTGATGGCCACACCGGAAGCAGCTGCACGGGCCGTACGCCCGATCCGGTGTATGTAATCCTCCCCGTCATTAGGCACATCATAATTGATCACCATGTCGATGTTTTCCACATCGATACCGCGGGAGAGGATGTCCGTTGCCACAAGAATATTCAGCTCCCTGCTTTTGAACGACAGCAGTACGCTTTCCCTTTGCTGCTGTTCAAGTTCCGAATGAATCTCGTCCACACTCATACCCAGCTTCCCCAACTCGCGCCTGAGTTGTTTGGTGCTGCTTTTGGTTGAGCAAAAGATAAGTACGGACTTATCCCTTATGGGTTTCAGGATGTGCATGAGCAACGGGATCTTCTGGGCGTTATTCACCACATAAGCAAGTTGCAGGATCTTTTCAACCGGTTTCGAAATCGCGATGCTGACGGATAACGGGTCCTTCAATACCTTCTGGGCGAGTATCCTGATCTCATCCGGCATGGTTGCGGCGAAGAACAATGTCTGGCGCTGGGATGGCAAGTAGGAAATGATCTTGTTGATATCGTAGGAAAAACCCATATCGAGCATCCGGTCTGCCTCGTCAAGGATCAGGCATTGCAATCCTTCGAAATTCACATAACCTTGGTTTATGTGTGCGATCATTCGTCCGGGTGTACAGACTACCAGGTCAATGCCATCTTCAAGCGACCGTTTTTCCCGGAGGAAGGTGGTCCCATCGGTCCCCCCATAAACCGCAATTGAACTGACCTGTGTATAATAGGAAAGCCCTTCCATATGCTGATCAATCTGCATTGCAAGTTCCCGGGTTGGCACGATCACAAGGGCTTTGATACGATCCCGCCTACCGGAACCCATGATCCGGTGAATGACCGGCAGTAAGAAAGCGGCGGTTTTGCCGGTTCCCGTCTGGGCATTAGCAATAATATCCTTTCCTTCCAAGATCAGGGGTATTGTCTGTTCCTGGATGGGTGTTGCAATATCAAATCCCATGGATTCAATACCCTCCAGTAGGGCAGGTTTAAAGCCGAATTCGGTGAATTTCAAAATAACTGGTTTATTGGTGAACTGAATTAGCCGGCAAAGGTAACAATAAGGGTGACACCCCGTACCTGGAGCACGCCACTCCCAATATCATTAACATCAGGAAAAAGAATACCTGTTTCATGAATTTGCTAAATTGATATTTTATACATCCGTGTCTATGAACTGCCGCCATCCGCCTGAGTCCCTCTTACGTAATTCAATCCATAACAACTATTTTACAGCCCCCGATAACTGTGTTATCTGAGGATTCAACAAGCAGGTAATAAACCCCGCATGAAAGATTGCCTTTTTGAAAAGTCAGCACCGGCTGGTTTTTCATCCAGGGCAAAACACGCACTTCTTTCATCCCGGAATCATAAATTGTAACTTTCTTATCAAGGTTATTCCATTTCGATCGCAGGATCTTGATTGTTGCAGTTGACCTGAAAGGATTCGGGTAGCACCTCACCATCTGTGAGCTGAAAGGATTGCCATTGTGATCCCCGATCCCTGTAATCAGTCGCTGAACCAGTTCGATCCCATCACCAGTGCCAAGGTTGCGTGAATATTGTTTGTCGGTGTCATTGTTCCAGTGTTCATGGGTTCCCATACTCGCTATCCGCGTTCCATCATGATTGGGATTATAGATGATTCCCGGTGCCCAGTTGGCCGAATCGGCTGCCTGGTGAAGGTAGTCATCGCCGCCATCTATATGTGAATAGGTGGTAAATTGTGCACGGACGAAATCAAACCCGACCGATTCTATGGCAACATGGTCCTGGGAAACGATCACCGATGACGGCCAGTCATTGTTGAAGGGCACCATCTGCCATTTCTTCGGTGCACAAACCGGCATATCCCCGCCCCACAACCCGTCGATCAGGAACAATGCAGTTTTCTCTCCAAGATCCTTGTGTTCCATGAGGTCAACCAGGCATCTGTATTTCCCGTAACCGTTTCCTATTCCGGACCCGTCCGGGCTGGGAAGTGAATAGTGCAGGTGCGACGACCATTCCCGGCATATTGATCCGAAATGATTCTTTGCACAGAATGTCCCACCGGCGAGGTCGTGTTGTTTCAGGCAGGCCATGTTAATCATATACGAAGCATCAATATATGCCTGGGGAAGAGAATCAGAAATAGTTCCGTCGCTGTAAAATAACACAGGCGCTGAGGTCGGTACGGCACGGGTCCGCCCGTGTTTACCGAACCGGTCAAGGTATTTAACCGAGGGGAAAACGCTGTGGCAGATTTCCCAGTAATGATCAAAGAACAACCGGTCGGGATCACCCACGGAGATATCTCCTTCCGCCACACCTGCAAAATTCACCAGCTGTTTAAGCATCGACAGTATAAGCTGAGGGGCAATATCCATGTATTCAGTCAGCGCACTTCTTTGATAAGTACTTGTGTCAACGTTGGGAATATACCCGGTAGTTATATTCACCTTGATCGCAATCTTTTGTCCGGACGTGTAACCTGTATTCCCGTGGCCATGCGTCTGGTTGTAGTACCGGAAAATAGCATCCCACGCAAGGCTGTCATTATCTGTACCGGTCAATGTACGGATCGCTTTGGATAGCATCTTATCCGTCTCCACCTGGCTGGTATTCTCATTCTGCCACCAGTAATCGCCGGCAGTATTGGTGCAATTTTCATTGGTTGCATCAGGATCCCATACCCAAACCACCCTGCCGGGGTATGTACCACGTGCAATCCCTATGGGTTGGTTCCGTACTTCCTTAATCATGAGCGTTTTTGCCGAGAGGGGAATCGTGCTATGATACATTGAAAACAGGAAGGCAAACAAGAGCAGGATGATGAAGCCTGTACCCAACATGTAATGAGAGTTTTTAAAGCTCGTTCGTATCTTTTTTACAGCAAACACAGAAGTTGCAATTCCCGCAAGATAAAGGACAAATGCAGATGCAAACGGGGCTGCAACCCGCATGCAGGGATAGTTCGCGCGACTGGGTTTGGGTATCACCCGGATGAGGAACCACACTGTTGCGATGATCCCGAGGAGAATTAAGCCGAACCTGGTTCTTGTTTTACGCTCCATGAACCATTTTTTCTCAAGCTGGAAACGCGAATTTTTCATTGGACCTGAGTTTAGACGTATCATATGCTAACATTTGAAATGACGAAATAGCGAAATTCAGCTCATCAGCTCACTAGCTATTCTTCCTTCACCTTTATCTCCGTCTTGGGCGGCTCGGGGATTTTGTCGGTTTTGATGAGGACACCATGGTTATAAATATCGGTCGATACGAGTTTTCCGTCGAGGTCGTAAGTGAACCATTTGCCTTCAGGATAACCGTTGAGGTATTGCCCGGCGTTGAACTTTTGCCCCGTAGGATAAAACACCGTCAGCGGCCCTTCTTTCAGGTCATTATTATAGGTTCCCTGCAGTTTTACCGTTCCGTCATCAAAATACTGTATCCACGATCCTACCCGCAGTCCCTCTTTCCAGTTGATCACCTCCGCAACGGTCTTTCCGGCAAAATAGGTCTTAGCTGTGCCGTTCTTCTTCCCGGTTTTATATATCTCTTCCGAAACTAGTGATTCATCAAATTCGCTGAAGAAACGCCACAACCCTTCCCGCTTCTCATTCACATATTTCCCTTCTGCATTTTTCTTACCGTTGGGGAAATAAATTGTCGTGTTGGTGGTCTTCCCGTCTTCTGAAAAAACGGAAACCGCCTTTCTCGATCCACCGGGAAAATAATATTTAAAAGTACCTTGCGGGATGTTGTTCTTGAACTGTCCCTCATATACTTTCCGGCCGGCGGAATCCAATTTAATCCATTGATCCTGTCTCCTTCCGGCTGCATCTTTTTTATTGAATGTTTCCTGGTTAAACCCGGTAAGCGGAATCATCGCGATGAGGATAAAAAAAAGAAATTGCTTCATGTGGTCCTTATAAAACTGTACTTTTGCGGTTGTAAAAATAAATATAATTTGAACACCTATCCGTCAAAACTCCTTGAGAATGCTGTTTCGGAACTATCGAAACTGCCGGGCATCGGGCGTAAGAGTGCACTGCGGCTGGCTTTGCACCTGCTCCGGAAAGATGTTTCAGAGGTGGAGGCTTTCGGAAATGCAGTGATAAAGATGCGGAAGGAGATCCGCTATTGCAGGGAATGCCACAACATCTCCGATGCCGACCTCTGTTCGATCTGTGCCAGTCCCAAAAGGGATAAATCAACCATCTGTGTGGTGGAAACCACCCGGGACGTTATGGCCATTGAGAACACCGGGCAGATGAGTGGAGTTTATCATGTACTTGGCGGGATCATCTCGCCCATGGAAGGGATCGGGCCCGAAGATCTTAACATTGAAAGCCTGGTCGGGCGTATTACAGAAGGAGAAGTGAAGGAGATTCTGCTTGCGCTCCCCACCACCATCGAAGGCGATACGACTAATTTCTACCTCTACCGCAAGTTGAAAGATTTTACACTGAAAGTCACCACGCTCGCCCGCGGCGTTTCCATTGGTGATGAACTGGAATTTACCGACGAGGTTACCCTGGGACGTTCCATCCTGAACCGTACGCCTTATGAGGGGATGTTTCTTAAGAAGTAGCTGGCGAACTGGCGAGTTGATGAGCTGATGAGTTGGTGAGTTGGCGAGTATATTTATTTACTTTGTGACTCTGTAACTTTGTGACTTTTATTTAGCATCCAGCATCCAGCATCCAGCATCCAGTCTTCACTCTGTTCCGAACAATTTCAACTGGTTGGCTGATACTCGCGGAGTACAGGGTGATAAACCGGCATAATTGTCGAGCAGGGGGCGGATGGACTTTTTAATGATCTTGGTGGGAGTTGTGCCACGGCTCCTGCAGAAATTTTCAAGCGACCGCTTCTGGCGCATGGTCAGTTTCAGTTTGAGCGTCCTGTAACGGACAGGTTTCCGGACTTTCTTTTTTGTCATTTTGTATTTTTCTCGTTCAGGATTTCCTTGAAATCATTGATGATCTTTTTTGCAAGGTTTTCGGCCTTGGCAAGAAGGTCACTTTCGGCATAGATCCTGACAATGGGTTCGGTATTCGATTTCCTCAGGTGAACCCATTCGTTGTCGAAATGGATCTTCACCCCGTCGATGGTGGTGATCTTCATCGATTTGTATTTCCGGATGATCTTTTCCAGTATCTTGCCGATATCCATCTCCGGTGAAAGCACGATCTTGTTCTTTGAGATAAAAAAAGAAGGATAAGTGTCGCGGAGACCAGAACAGGTCTTCCCCGATTGTGCAAGGTGTGTAAGGAAAAGTGCGATCCCCACCAAGGCATCTCTTCCATAATGAAGTTCAGGATAGATCACGCCGCCATTCCCTTCACCGCCGATCACTGCTTTATGCTTTTTCATCATCTCCACCACATTCACCTCCCCTACTGCCGAGGCAAAATATTTTCCGCCGGCTTTCTCTGTAATAATCCCGAGCGCCTGTGAAGAGGATAAATTGGAGACCGTGTTCCCAGGCCGGTTCTGCAGGATATAATCGGCCACAGCCACCAGGGTATATTCTTCGCCGAAGGGCTCCCCTGCTTCGTTGATAATGGCAAGGCGGTCCACATCGGGATCGACCACGATGCCAAGGTCGGCATTGATTTTCACCACCCTTTCACAGATCTCATTAAGGTGTTCGGGAAGCGGCTCCGGGTTGTGTGCGAATTCCCCGTCCGGCTCGCAGTTGATTGGATCGATCTTATCTACACCCAATGCTTTCAGCAGCATCGGGACTGCAATGCCCCCGGTTGAGTTGACCGCATCCACAGTGATGCTGAAGCGTGCTTTCTTTATGGCATCGGCATCGACCAGCGGAAGGTCCAGTATCCTATCAATATGTTTTTGGAGGAAGGAATCATCGTAGGTATATCTTCCCAACTGGCTCACTTTCGCAAAACGGTAATCCGAAGCTTCAGACATCCTGATTACTTCCTGATTGTCAGCTTCAGATAGAAACTCCCCAAGATGGTTGAGTAGTTTCAGTGCATTCCATTGTTTCGGGTTATGGCTTGCCGTGATGATGATGCCTCCCTGTGCACTGGTTTCGAGCACGGCCAGTTCGGTGGTGGGCGTAGTGGTGAGGCCGATATCGATCACGTCGGCGCCCATGGCAAGAAGGGTTCCTGAGACCAGGTCGCTTACCATGCCACCGGAGATCCGGGCATCCCTGCCGATGACAACCTGCAGGTTGTTGTCCTTAAATCCCTTCTTTATAAATTCCGTAAATGCCGCTGTGAATTTTACGATATCATCCGGTGTCAGTCCTTCTCCGGGTTTTCCGCCAATGGTTCCTCTGATACCGGAAATAGACTTTATAAGGCTCATCTTCTGTCTTAAGTTTAAAGCAAAAGTACTTTTTTTTTAATTATGGGTATTAGGTATTGGGTTTTGGGTTTTAAGTTTTAGATTCTGGATGCGGCATGCTGCCTTACTGTTGTAGGCAGGTATACTCACAAAAGTAAAGTTTTTTTAATGTCTGGTAAAGATGTTGTTGAAAAAAAATAAAATCTGGGCCATGGCTGGAATCGTCCTCATTTATTTTTCGTATTTTTGCAGAGGTTATAAAAAGCGGTTAACTGCTGACTCATGATGGAAGATCCATTCGATCCCTATGCAGATCCTGAAACCTTGCAACTTGCCCGGCGTTTCGAGCAAATGGTAAAGGAAGATCATCAATATTTTTTCGATTTGGATGAATTCGAAGAGCTCATCGATTATTATCTTTTCAACAATGAAATCCGCAAAGCCGAATCCTGCATTACCATCGCCCTGGAACAGTACCCCGGCGAAACCGGCCTCCTGCTGAAAAAGGCCCAGTTCCTCATCTCCACCGATAAAAATGAGAAAGCCTTAAAGATTCTTTCAGACCTCGACGGAAACAATTTCGATGATTACGAAATTCACCTAACCAAGGGAAACCTTTACAGCCAGCTCGACCGTTCGGAGAAAGCCATCGAGGAATATACGCTTGCCCTGCATGATTCCGACGACCAGGATGAGGTTCTCTCTAACATTGCTTTTGAATATGAAAATCTTGGGAAATACGAGAAAGCCATTGAGTTCCTGACGCTGGCAACAGATCAGAACCCTGACAACGATGCCGCATTGTATGAACTTTCATTTTGTTTTGAGATCTCGCAGCAAACAGAGAAGGCCATCACTTTCCTGACAGGCTATCTTGAGAAGCGTCCGTTCTCTAAAGCAGGCTGGTTCAATCTGGGTATTGCCTACAGCAACCTTGAACTTTTCGAAAAGGCCATCGATGCTTACGATTATGCCATTGCTATCGATGAAGCTTTTGCATCGGCATATTTTAACAAGGCAAATTGTTATGCCAACCTCAACAACTATTCCGGTGCCATTGAAACATACCTTGAAACCAGTTTCTATGAAGACCCGGAACCGCTGACCTTCTATTACATTGCCGAGTGTTATGAGAAGATGGAGAAGTTTGAAGCAGCAATCCAATATTACACTAAGGCCATCGATCTCGACCCCGAGTTCGGGGATGCATGGCTGGGGGCAGGCGTTGCATACGATGCATTGAATAACCCGAAGGTTGCACTTACCTACGTTGAACGCGCCATCAAAATTGGACCTACCATTCCCGATTACTGGTTCCTGTTGGGAGACATCCAGGTGAAACTTGCGCAGGTCGAAGAAGGAATATCATCCTACCGAAAGGTGATCGAACTGGAACCTAACGATCCGGAGGTCTGGCTGGAACTTTCCATGGTTTATGCCGACCAGAAAGACTACGATAAGGCCCTGGAAACATTGAAGGAAGGAATGAAGTGGCATGATCAGAATCCCGATTTCCTTTATGCAAGTTCGATCTACATGCTGAAATCAGGTAAGACCAAGAAGGCCTGTGAGGTGCTCGAAAAAGCGCTTTCCATGGATTATGACGGTCACCGCAAGATGTTTAAAGCGTTTCCTGATCTCAGGGAAAACCAAACCATCACAGAAATTATTGAAGGATACCGCGACAAGCGTCAGTAACACAATACGAGATACTTACCCGTTTTACGATCTGAGCCTATTTATAAAACTACCTATATGGAGAACATCCATTTTCCCCTGATGCCGGAACGAACGAAGAAACCACGGACAAACGGAGTCGTCATGGTCATGGATAAAGGCCTCAGCATCCGCGAAGCCGAAGATTTCATCTCAGTGTGTGGCGACCTTACCGATTTTGTGAAGCTGGGTTTCGGAACATCGGTCGTGACTCCCAATGTTAAAGAGAAGATCAAAATTTACCAGGAGGCAAACATCAAGGTCTATGTGGGAGGAACCTTGTTCGAAGCCTTCCTGATCCGCAAAATGGAGAAAGAGTACCGCCAGTTTATCGACAACCTCGGCCTTGATACCATTGAGATTTCCGATGGTTCCATGCGGATCGAACATGCGAAAAAATGTAAAATAATTCAAACTTATTCGAAGGATTATACGGTCCTTTCAGAAGTCGGCGCCAAAGAGGCCGGTATCCTGATTGCTCCTGCACGCTGGACCGAGATGATGGAGACGGAGCTGGCAGCCGGCGCCTTCATGGTCATTGCTGAAGCACGTGAGAGTGGTACTGCAGGCATCTACCGCCCCAGTGGGAAAGCGCATTCCTTGCTGATCAACATGATCCTCTCGAAGATTGATATTGAACAGATCCTCTGGGAAGCCCCACAGAAATCGCAGCAGGCATGGTTCATCCAGCATTTCGGTGCCAATGTGAACCTGGGAAACATCCCTCCCAGCGAGGTCATTCCCCTGGAAACACTTCGCCTTGGCCTGCGGGGAGATACCTTCTTCCGTTTCCTCCCTGATAAATGCAAAAAATACAAACTGGAATAACAGACCATGATCATTTATGGATTGATCGGGTATCCCCTTTCACACTCCCGGTCGGGATCGTGGTTTGCTGAGAAACTCAGAAAAGAAGGAAAATCCGGCTATAGTTATCTTGATTTCCCCTTGTCGTCCCTGAATGAGTTTCCTGTTCTCCTTTGCGGGCACCCTGGTCTTGAAGGGTTGAATGTGACTATTCCCTATAAAGAGCAGATTATTCCATGGCTTGAAGAACTGGATCCGAAAGCCGAGATCATCGGTGCCGTCAATACCATCCTCATCCGCAAGGAAAAGGGGCATATTCACCTTAAAGGGTTCAATACCGATGCCGATGGATTCCTTCAGTCTGCCGATTTCTCAGGACACCGTAAGGCTTTGATCCTGGGAACTGGTGGTGCGGCAAAAGCAGTTGCCTTTGCATTAGCCGAAAAGGGAATATCTTATCTTTTTGTCTCCCGTTCAAAAAAATCAACAAATCATATCTCTTACCAGGAACTTTCAGAAGAAGTGTTTTCAAGTCATACCTTGGTCGTGAATGCAACCCCGCTCGGGATGTTCCCATCGGAAGAGACGTTTCCTCCCATCCCGTATCATTTTCTTTCGGAAAATCATTTTCTCTACGACCTTGTCTATAATCCTGAAATGACTGTTTTTATGAAGAAAGGATCAGCCGCGGGCGCAAGGGTTCAAAACGGGATCAGGATGTTGGAGATCCAGGCAGAATTGTCCTACCGGATATGGAATAATAGTTGAAGTTCCTATACCTTCTTTTCCGGGGAGACCGGCGTCTCCGGCTCCTCTGTCCTTACCACTTCGATCTTCAGGTTTGCAACCATGGCTGCCAGTGCGCCTACCGCTGCAAGTGTCGGAGCAAGGATTGCCCCGATCAGCCCAAAAGTCACAGGGATTTCGAGGTATACCTTCCCATCTTCATCCTTGATGATCAGCTTCCTGACATTGCCTTCATGCAATAATTCCTTCACTTTCCCGATCACTTCCTCGCCTTTCACCTTAAATTCTTCCTTGAAATTTTCCATATACTTTAAGATTAAACATGTTACCATTCTGGATATAGATATATTTAAAGGATTTCCAGTTGATCAAAGGTAATGCTGTTCGGGTTTTTTGTCAAGCAGAAAAACGGGGAAGAACCCTGAATCCTCCTGAGATTCATGCAAGTAGGAAACCAGCGAAAGAATACCGAACTGCTTTAAGAGCAGAAGCAGCGTTATCAATAATAAGTATAATTAATACTATAATCCTGCACCGGAGTGCTGACATTGATCTGGCTTACCAAACCATCCTGGTTGTACACGTAGGAATAAGTGTCTGTCCGGTATATTCCTGCACATCCCACGAAATTAATATAGTCAACAAGATTAACATCTGATTTGCCATAATAAGGTTGGCCCTTCTGATTCCAAGCTTTTGAATTCAACTTGTCTGTTATAAATGTTATTTCCTGCGTCTCACCTCCTCCTCCTACGTATTCTATATGAATAACCTTTACGCAGTTTCCATTCTCAATCGAATTGGTAAACCGCTCAAGAATTTCATTGCCGTTATTATTCACTTCCGTAATCCGGTATCCGTCATTGTTATAGGTATATTGAAGAACGTGTCCTGCCCAGTGATCGGAAACAACGAGTCCGGCACTATCCAGAAACAAGGTATCTGTTAACCTCGGTATACCGCCCTGGTCATAATACTGCTCCACGATAAAGGTTTGGAAATAGGTAGATGTGATGTGGGAGGAGGTCCCATCATCATTATCCATTCTTTCTATCAGGTTGTTATCATTGTATGTATAAGTATAAGTATAGGTTGTTTCTGTAGGATGATAAACAACCGATTCAGTTTTAACCATGTTCTTATGATCATTCACGGTTTTACTGGGAGCTACCTCATTTTTTTTGCAGGAAAGCAATGCGATAAGGACACATACACTAATTAATATATTTACTTTCATATCTACAAGTATTATTTTAATAACAGAAAACATTTTTTGATCTTTAGGTATATTACCAACAAGACACACAAAACCCTCTTTGGTTGCTTGTTATTCCGTATTTTTCTGCCGGCATCGTCGCCTTTTTTATTTTGATCAGCCGAACAAATTATCAGGAAAAAACCGGATTGAGAAAAATTTAAAATTTTTCTTTATTGGACTTAATTCGTGAAGCTGATATTGAATTGTCTGCTTGAATAAATTTGTATTCTTCAAAAGAAAATATTACTTTTGCACCCCATTCTAATAGAAAAAGAAAATAACCTAATCATCAATTACAAGAAGTTCAATATGAATATCGCACCAGAGGAAAAGAAAAAAGCATTTAAAGAATACGGAAAATCAGAATTTGATTCCGGTTCAGCAGAAGCACAGGTTGCATTGTTTACGAAAAAGATCCAACACCTCACCGAACACCTGAAGGAGTTCAAGAAAGACCTTGCCACCGAACGTTCGCTGGTTATGATGGTAGGAAAACGCAGGAAACTGCTGGATTACCTCAAAGCTAAAGAGATTGAACGATACAGGACGATCATCAAGAAACTGAAGATCCGTAAGTAAGTCATTATTTTCCTGTTTTTTTAGAAAAGAGGCAATTCAACTAATTGCCTTTTTTAGTATCCATAGCGTAAGAAATAATAGTAAGAAAAAAAGATGAGTAAAATTGTTAAAGAATTTCAGCTGTCAGATGGGAGAACGATCTCCATTGAAACCGGCAAGCTGGCCAAACAAGCCGACGGTTCTGTTGTAGTGAAGATGGGTGATACCATGTTGCTGGCAACGGTCGTTGCTGCAAAAGAGGCAAGAGAAGATGTTGATTTTATGCCATTGACAGTTGAGTACCGTGAAAAATATGCAGCTGCCGGACGTTTTCCCGGTGGTTTTTTCAAACGCGAAACACGGCCTTCCGATTACGAAGTGCTGATCGCCCGCCTGGTCGACCGCGCTCTCCGGCCTTTATTTCCGGAAGATTATCATGCAGAAGTACAGGTTATCGTCACACTGATGTCTTCCGACAAGAACATGTTGCCGGATGCACTTGCCTGCCTTGCCGCATCTTCGGCGCTGGCGGTCAGCGATGTTCCCTTCAACGGCCCCATTTCGGAAGTCCGCGTGGGAAGGATCAACGGGAAGTTTGTCATCAACCCTTCCATCTCAGATCTTCTGACATCCGACCTTGATATCATGGTTGCCGCATCTTACGACAACATCATGATGGTTGAAGGTGAGATGAAAGAAATATCGGAAGAAGATATGGTGCAGGCAATCTTGTTTGCACATGAAGCAATAAAACAACAATGTACCGCCCAGAACGAGCTGGTGCAAATGCTGGAAACTCCTAAAACGGTTCGTGAATATAGTCATGAAACCAATGACCTTGAATTCAAGGAAGTGCTGAAGAATGCCACCTACCAGAAGATTTACGAGGTTGCCAAAAAAGGCATTGCCAACAAAAAACTCCGCAAGGAGATGTTTGATGCTGTAAAGGAAGAATTTGTAGCTACCCTTACCGAAGAAGAACAGGCAGAAAAGAAATCACTGGTCAACCGGTATTTTCATTCAGTGGAAAAAAATGCTATCAGGATGGCAACCCTTGACAACAGGACCCGTGTTGACGGTCGTAAGCTCGATGAGATCCGCCCGATCTGGTGCGAGGTGGATTACCTGCCTGCAGCCCATGGTTCGGCGATCTTTACGCGGGGAGAAACCCAGTCTCTTACCACGGTTACGCTCGGTTCCAAGCTCGATGAACAGATGATCGATGGTGCGGTGATTGAAGGCAAAGTCAACTTTATCCTTCACTACAACTTCCCTTCATTTGCCACTGGCGAAGTAAAACCGATCCGCAGCACCAGCCGCCGGGAGATCGGCCATGGGAACCTGGCACTGCGTGCATTAAAAAACGTTTTACCTACTGCAGAGGAAAACCTCTATACGATCCGTATTGTTTCCGATATCCTTGAGTCGAACGGTTCTTCTTCCATGGCAACGGTATGTGCCGGAACGATGGCCCTTATGGATGCCGGTGTGAAGATCCGGAAACCGGTTTCGGGAATTGCCATGGGATTGATCACAGATAAATCCACCGGTAAATATGCCGTTCTTTCGGATATTCTTGGAGATGAAGACCATCTCGGCGACATGGATTTTAAAGTCTGCGGTACCCGCGACGGGATCACAGCCTGCCAGATGGACATCAAGGTTGACGGGCTTTCCTCAGATATTCTCAAGGAAGCGCTTTCACAGGCAAAAAAAGGACGCCTTCATATACTTGGAGAGATCGAAAAGACCATCTCTGCACCACGTCCCGACTACAAACCCTTTGTACCCCGTATCTTCCAGATGAAAGTTCCTAAGGAATTCATCGGCGCTATCATCGGACCCGGTGGAAAGATCATCCAGGAGATGCAACGCGAAACCGGAACCACCATCGTGATCCAGGAAATCGGTGAATTCGGTATTGTAGATATCATTGCAGACAATGTTGAAGCAAAGGATGCCGTTGTTAATAAGATCAAAGGGATCATTGCGGTTCCCGAAGTCGGAGAGATCTACACCGGAAAGGTAAAGAACATCATGCCTTTCGGCGCATTTGTTGAGATTCTTCCCGGACAGGACGGGCTTCTTCATATTTCAGAGATCGACTGGACCCGCCTTGAAAAAGTGGAAGACGCATTGAAAGTCGGTGATATCATTCAAGTAAAACTCATCGGCGTCGATCCGAAAAACGGAAAAATCAAACTTTCAAGAAAAGCATTGCTGCCACAACCAGAAAGAACACACAAAAAAGAATAGTTTTTTGTAACTCGTGCCCACTTTTTTTCGTAAAAACTACCTGGAAACATCCTGGTTAAAACAAAACATTTCGCATGAGGCAATTAAAGATTACAAAGCAGGTTACCAATCGTGAAACCGCCTCCCTGGACAAGTATCTCCAGGAGATCGGGAAAGTCGAACTGATCACGGCCGACGAAGAAGTATCGTTGGCCCAACGGATCAAACAAGGCGACCAGGCGGCGTTAGAAAAACTTACAAAAGCGAATCTCCGGTTCGTGGTTTCTGTTTCAAAACAATACCAGAACCAGGGGTTGAGCCTTCCCGACCTGATCAACGAAGGCAACCTAGGACTGATAAAAGCCGCACAGCGGTTTGATGAAACCCGTGGATTCAAATTTATTTCATATGCCGTTTGGTGGATTCGTCAATCCATCCTCCAGGCCCTTGCCGAACAATCCCGCATCGTTCGCCTGCCCCTGAATAAGATCGGTTCCATCAACAAGATCAACAAGGCTTATGCCCAGCTTGAACAGCAATTTGAGCGTGAACCTAATGCCGATGAAATTGCCACCCTTCTTGAAATCTCTGAGAATGAGGTAAAAGAATCCCTGAAGAATTCAGGGCGTCATGTCTCCATGGATGCACCTTTGGTGCAGGATGAAGACAACACCATGTACGATGTGCTGAAAAGTGAAGAAAACACAACACCTGACACCGGCCTGCTCTATGAATCGTTGCGGAAAGAGATCGAACGGGCAGTGTCGACCCTTACCCAACGGGAAGCTGATGTGATCCGGCTTTATTTTGGACTTAACGGGAGCCACCCGATGACGCTGGAAGAGATCGGGGAAAAATTCGACCTCACCCGCGAGCGGGTGCGGCAGATCAAAGAAAAAGCGATCCGCCGGCTCAAACATACTTCACGTAGCAAGATCCTCAAAACATATCTCGGATAACCTTAATGCATGAATCACCTGATCGCCCCTTCCCTGTTGTCGGCAGATTTTCTGAACCTGGAGAAAGATATCGAAATGGTAAATGCCAGTGTAGCTGACTGGTTCCACCTGGATATAATGGATGGCATGTTTGTTCCCAATATCTCGTTTGGGTTCCCTGTCATGGAGAAGATTGCAAAAAAAGCAAAAAAACCACTGGATGTACATCTGATGATCGTGGACCCGGACCGTTATATCGAGCGTTTCAAAAAAACAGGTGCCTATTTTATCAGTGTGCATTACGAAGCCTGCGACCACCTTCACCGGACTGTTCTTGCGATCCGCGATCTTGGCGCAAAAGCCGGGGTTGTACTGAATCCTCACACACCAGTTCACCTTCTTGAAGATATCATCCGTGATGTCGATATGATTCTTATCATGTCAGTAAACCCGGGTTTCGGAGGACAAAAATTTATCGAACACAGCATTCCTAAAATTGAACAGTTGAAAGCGCTGATCACGGCAACGAAGTCGCCTGCGCTGATCGAAGTTGATGGAGGCGTTGACCTGGAAAATGCACCCCGGTTGTTGAAAGTCGGAGCCGATGTCCTGGTGGCCGGAAATACCATCTTTTCATCGCCTGATCCTGCCGAAACCATCCGGAAGCTTAAGAATATCTGATCATGGGTTTTAACACTCCGATCCCGATTATCCGGGACACTTCGTCCTAAAAATTTGAGTTTCACGAACAAGCAGGGATTCAGGGTACAGGAGTTTTTTCGATTGTATTTATTTTGGATATTTTCCATGCATTGTTTTTTCTGATTTTTTCCTACTTTTACAAAATAATCTGTTTCTCCTATGGATTTTGCCGGTGCACGCGACTATATTATTGGACGGATGAGGAAAGAACTCAATCCTTCGTTGACCTACCATACGATCGAACACACGTTGGATATGCATTATGCAGCGATCCGGTTAATGGAGATGGAGCACTTTGGTGATGAACATGAACGTTTGCTCATTGAAACGGCCGCCTTTTACCATGATGCCGGCATGATGGTTTCCTACAATGACCATGAAACCCAATCAGTGCTCATTGCCGGGGAAATGTTACCCACTTTCGGATATAGTCTGGAAGATATTGATGAGGTCGCAGGACTTATCCTGGTAACTAAACTTCCTCAAATGCCCACTACCTTGCCGGAACAGATCCTTTGTGATGCAGATCTCGACTCGCTGGGACGGGATGATTTCTTTATAGAGTCGTTCAGACTTCAGCTTGAATGGAAACTGAATGGGATCGCACAAACCACCCTCGAAGAATGGCTCAGGTTCGAAGTCGAATTTTTCACAAGCCACGAATATTTCACCAAATCCGGAAGAGCCCTCAGGCAGGAACAAAAACGGAAAAATCTCTTAGAGATAACAACGATCCTGGAAAGATTAAAGTAAGCAATGATTAACAACAAAGTTATGACAAATAAAGACAAAGAAAAGATCAAGTATAATAGTGTTGTACTTATTCCGACCGATTTTTCGGAAACCTGTAACAATGCCATTCATCATGGAGTGGGACTGGCAAAATCGCTGAATTATAGCGTTTGCATCCTTCATGTCATCAACAAACAAACAAAATCGTTCCTGAAAAAGGAAAAATTATCCGTCGATTATGTGGAGGAACGTTTAAAAAAATACAAGCATACCTATGAGGGCCAATCTGTGACCATTGAAACCATTGCCCGCAAAGGAAGTATATTTACAGTTATCAATGAAGTTGCCACGGAGATAAAAGCCAATATAATGGTACTCGGCACTCATGGAAAACAAGGAATGCAGTACCTCTTTGGAAGTTATGCCCTGCGCGTTGTCCTTGATTCGCCATGCCCTGTGGTGGTCGTGCAGAAACGGTCGTTTGGAAATGGTTACCACAAACTTGTTATCCCCATCAGCAATGCCCTTGAAACCCGGCAAAAGGTACAGTGGGTGCTCTTAATGGCCAAATTATTCAATTCAAATGTACATTTATTCCAGGCCAATGAAAATGATCCCGACCTCGATGGGAGGATCAAGTTCATAACCGCGCAGATCACGAAGATCCTGGACGAGAACAAGATCCTATATGAAATTATCAAAGCTGAAAAAGTTGGGGATTTCGCCAACCAGGTCATCTCCTATTCCATCAAAACACGAACCGAGCTGATCATGATCATGACAATCCCTCATGTTGACGTTCCAGGTTTCAGTGTATCCACATGGGATGAGACCATGATGTTCAATGGAGCGGAAATCCCGGTCATGTGCATCAACCCGACTGAACTCGGGAATTATTATTACGAATGGCTTACCTTAACGATATCCTGAGTTTCCTTCCATGACCGCATTGATCAGGAAATACTGGAATGAGCAGCCTTTGTTGCTCATCATGACGCTTGCCATCATGTTTCGTTTCCTGGCCGTAGTATTTGCGCGTGGATGGGGAATGATCGACGACCATTTCCTGGCTGTTGAATCAGCACAATCGTGGGTGGATGGCTATGACTACAACGGCTGGCTTCCGGGAAGTCCGGGTAATACGGGACCAACAGGCCATAATCTCTTTTATCCCGGCCTGCATTTCCTTCTCTTTTCCTTTTTTAAATTCATCCATCTCAATGATCCCCAGCTGAAGATGTTCTTCGTTCGCTTCATCAATGCCTCCTGGTCGCTGATCATCATATATTTCAGTTATAAGATAACCGAAAGGCTAAGTGATAAGAGGTCAGCAAGAATAGTTGGATTGCTGCTGGCACTTTTATGGTTCATGCCCTGGATCAGCGTGCGCGACCTTGTGGAAATGAGCTGCATACCGATGCTGGTGCTGGCCGTTTGGTTTATCGTCAGCCGCGGGGACCATCACGGACAAACATCGGCCTATTTCCTGGCGGGATTGTTCCTCGGACTTGCCTTCGATCTCCGGCCACAGACCATCTTTTTCAGTTTCGGGCTGATCCTTGTGGTTGTGATCGAACGAAAATGGAAAGAAGCGATTACCCTGATCCTCGGCACCCTGATACCGGTGGTGCTGATCCAGGGCACGGTGGATTATTTTATCTGGGGAAAGCCATTTGTTGAGATAGTAGCCTATGTAAAAGGAAATATCCTATCGGCACAGGA
The DNA here is from genome assembly GCA_017882335.1 of Bacteroidales bacterium. Lineage (GTDB taxonomy): Bacteria > Bacteroidota > Bacteroidia > Bacteroidales > FEN-979 > FEN-979. The sequence goes on from JADGPR010000007.1 coordinate 49,663, forward strand.
TTACATAACCCTGCCCTGGTACCATTATTTCCTGGTAATTTTAGGCATCCTGGTTCCACCGGTCAGTTTTATGCTTTTCTTCGGTTTCCTTCGGACCTGGAAAAAATTCCTGTTGATTTTCATCCCGGTTACGGTTTTTTTCATTTTCCATTCCTATTTCCCAAACAAGCAGGAAAGGTTTATTCTTCCGATCCTTCCTTTCATCATCATTACCGGTGTGATCGGATGGAATGAATTCATTGACCGTTCCCGGTTCTGGATGAACCACAAGGGTCTTCTCCGGGGTTCCTGGATCTTTTTCTGGGTAATCAATCTTGCGTTCCTGATCCCTGTCAGTATGGTCTATTCCAAGCGTGCACGGGTGGAAGCCATGATCTATCTCTCGAAATACAAAGAGGTTAAATACATGCTCGTTGCAGATGCCGAGAACAATCCTGAATTGTTTCCACGGTTTTATCTTGGGCAATGGCCGGGAATGTATGACGAATTTATCGGGAACGAAAACACCATGACCATGATCGAAAGGGTATCCCGGTATCCTATAAAGATTCATCCCCGTTTCATTTTCTTTACCGGAAGTAAGCTTAAGCCGGAAATCATTATCCAGGCACGGAAAAGTTTCCCGTTCCTTGTATATGAAACCACGATTGAACCGGGGTTGATCGACAAAGTGATGCACCGGCTCAACCCGATCAATGTGAGCAGGAATGTATTCATCTACCGGAACAAAGCCTTTATCCCAGAAAAAACTCCCTGAGGAAAACAAACCGGATCATCTGTCCGGTTAAGACATCCAAAAAAACGATAAACGCTCATGAACAGAGAGGAAGCAAGGCAACGTATCGGGCAACTGACTGCGGAGATCAATCTTCACAACTATAATTATTATGATCTGTCGATGCCGACGATCACGGATTTTGAATTTGATGGTTTGCTGGAAGAGCTGATTCGGCTGGAAAAAGAATTCCCCGAATTTGCTGATCCTGCTTCACCATCACAGCGTGTCGGTGGCGGGATCACAAAAGTGTTCCGGCAGGTCAGGCACACCTACCCAATGCTTTCACTGGGCAATACATACTCGGAAGAAGAGGTCAGTGAATTTGAAGGCCGGATACACAAGCTGCTTGGCGAGGAAACCGAATATATCTGCGAACTCAAATTTGATGGGGTTGCCATTGGGCTTACTTACCAGGACGGGGTTCTTGTGCAGGCGGTTACGCGTGGCGACGGTGTACAGGGCGATGATGTCACCACAAATGTACGAACAATCCACAGCATACCTCTCCGGTTACAGGGTGACGACTACCCTTCTCATCTCGAGATCAGGGGAGAGATCATCTTGCCAAGAAAAAGTTTTGAAAACATTAACCGGAAACGGCTGGAAGAAGAGGAAGAACCTTTTGCAAACCCGCGAAATGCAGCGTCCGGCAGCCTAAAAATGCAAGATTCCAAAGAAGTTGCCCGTCGCCGCCTCGATTGTTACTTCTATTACCTTCCGGGTGATCTTTCCTTTGCGACACATTATGAATGCCTGATGGCTGCAAAGAAATGGGGGTTCAAGATCTCGAAATACATGGTCAAATGCGGGAACATTGATGAGATCTTCAGTTTCATCAATACCATGAATGAATCCCGCCATGAACTTCCCTTCGACATCGATGGAATAGTGATCAAGGTCAATGCCCTGGAACAGCAAAAGGAACTCGGATACACCACCAAATCGCCGCGTTGGGCCATTGCCTATAAATTCAAAGCCGAAAGGGTTATCACCCGGTTATTATCGATCGCTTACCAGGTGGGCAGAACCGGTGCGGTGACACCCGTTGCGAATCTTCAGCCTGTTCTTCTCGCCGGAACAGTTGTAAAGCGGGCATCCCTTCACAACGAAGATATCATCGCTTCGCGTGATATTCGTATCGGGGATTTGGTATATGTAGAAAAAGGCGGTGAGATCATACCAAAGATCATTGGCGTTGACCTGGATCAGCGTCCTGCTTCAGCCGAAACCGTTGTTTTTGCGAAGAACTGTCCGGAATGCGGAACCCCGCTGTTACGTAATGAGGGTGAAGCGGCCCATTATTGTCCGAATGAAGCAGGTTGTCCGCCCCAGATCAAAGGGAAACTGGAACATTTCATCAGCCGGAAGGCGATGAATATTGATAGCCTCGGGGAAGGAAAAATCGGGATACTGTATGACAACAAACTGGTGACCAATATTGCCGATCTTTATGATCTTCGTGCAGATCAACTTCTGGGGTTGGAGAAAGTTTATGAGGCAACGGAAAACAAAAAAGAAAAGAAGATAAGTTTCCGGGAAAAAACTGTTGAGAATATTATAAAAGGAATCGAACAATCGAAGGAAACCGGGTTTGAACGGGTGTTGTATGCCATCGGGATCCGGTTTGTGGGTGAGACTGTTGCAAAAAAACTTGCAGATCATTTTGGATCTATTGATCAGATCATGAAAGCGAACTTCGAGGAACTGAAAGAAGCTGAAGAGATCGGGGAAAAGATCGCATGGAGCATTCTTGAATTCTTCAGAGAGCCAAAGAACCAGGAAATCATCCGCAGATTAAAAGAAAAAGGATTACATTTTGAGATCCATAACGAAGAAAAAAACCTGAAGAGCGAAAAGCTGAAAGGGATGACCTTCGTGGTCAGCGGTACATTTGAAAAATTCTCACGTGATGAAATAAAAAAAGAGATCGAAGCACACGCAGGAAAAAATGCGGGATCAATCTCTTCAAGGACAACCTTCGTTCTGGCCGGTGAAAACATGGGGCCGGAGAAGGCGAAGAAGGCTGCTTCGCTTAATATTCCGGTTATTTCTGAAGTAGATTTTCTTCTGATGATAGCGGACAAGCGGACAGGCGGACAAGTTGGACAAGCGGACTAGATGACTGCCGACTGCTGACTGCCGACTGCCGACTTCAATCAACCTTCTTCACGGACCCGGCACCGGAGATATCCTGGATATTTTTCGTAGGATTGCCTTTGTAATGAACGCTGGCGGCCCCGGAAATATCCACATTCAGTTCCTTGCTCACATTGATATCGGCCTTGCCTGCACCACTGATACTCAGCTTGTAGGTCTCGGCAGGAAAATCGAAGGCGAACAGGTCGACTGCGCCCGATGCTTCCACATCCACATCTTTTGCCGAACCCGACAATTTCAGTTTGCTCCCGCCGCTACAGTCGATACTCAGCTTCTGAACATCCATATCCAATTTTCCGTCGGAGGCGCCACTGCCGCTGATTGCAAGATCAGCCAAGATAAGCTTGCCTTGCGATTGAATATCTACCGCACCACTCAGATCGATGGACTTAAGTTCGGTAAAAGTGATAAAAACCTTCAAGCTCTTCGAATGAGTTATCGGCTTTTTATTATCGATCACCAGTGTGTTACCGCGAACCTCTGTCCGGATCAGGTCCATCAGGTTATCATCTGCCTCGACGATCACCGAATTGGATGTTCCCTGAATAAGTATTACATCAAAGGCTCCGGAAACATCGATCCCGTTGAAGGAGGAAACTTTCCGTTCCTCGCGGATGACATTCCCGCTGCCCATTTCCCCGATCACATTGCAGCTGACAATAATAAGTAATGTGATCAGAACTGCTGAAATAATTCCTGTTGTGTTGTTTCTGGTTGTTTTCATAAGTCTAGTTCTAAGTGTTAAGTGATTAAGTGTTAAGTATTCATTACTTTATGAACCTTAAAAACTTTATAACTTTCTACTCAAGTGAAACGTTGCCAAACTCACTTCTCACGATCACCTTTCCTTCCGGGTTCGGTTTTTTACCCACTGTCGCCCTGAAAGATTTTGAAGTAGTTGAAACAATCTTCTGTGTAATGGTAGCCTGGTCTTCCGGGAAGTCGAGATCACAGAATTTCAGATCGGCGTCGAGGGTATAGCTTGTACCTGCCGGGATGTTGACCGACACATCGCCATATTTATTTCTGACCGAGACCAGTGTAAAGTCAGCAGATATCTGGTCCACATCGCAGTTTCCATATTGAATATCAAGATCGATTTTTTTATCAAGGTGACTAAAGCTCAAGTCGGAAAATTTTGATTTACCGGTTACAGCAGAGGAGTTCTCAACATCAACTTTTCCGCCTTCAAAACCGATGGAAAGAGAGATGATCTTTCCGCCTTCGAGGTTGGAAAATTTCGAATCGACAAAAAGGCTGCCTGCATATTCCACTTTCATCTCCGAATATTTCAGCGAAACCATGGCGCCGGTAATGTATTGTATGTCTCCTTTCCCGAAATTGATATTAATCACATTATCGGAATTCATCAGCTTATTGATTTCTATATTACCATAGGAAATATAAAAGTTTCCTTTCCCTGAAAGTTCATTCAGGAATACATCTCCAAACTTGTTGGTAAGGTTGAGGTTGACAGTTACCGGCATATTCACCGTGTAATCCACATTGACCGTGGAATTGCCGGAGAAACCTTCCTTGTCGAACACGGTCCTGGTTTCAACCTTCGAAGGGTTTCCTTCGCTGGCAATACTGACAAGGTCAAGGAGTTTATTTGCCTTTTCAAGGCTGGAAGCGGTTACCGTTATCCTGATTTCAATGGATACCAGGTTTTTGTCCCAGTTGTTGCAATGGATCTGCCCAAATTTATTTTCAAGAAGGACCCGGGCATCGGGGTTCACGGTATATTCCTTTTTGATCACTTTGGTGTAATCATCGTGTGCGCTGGATCTTCCGGGAAGAAGGATAAAGATCAGCAGCAGCACGGGTAGAATTTTATAAAGCGTTTTCATGGAAGGATAGTTTTAAGTATTAAGTTTTAAGTGTTAAGTTCTGGGTTTTAGGCACTAGGTATTGGGTACTGGGTTTAATTATCAATTATCAATTATCAATTATCAATTATCAATTGTCAATTATTTTCTTTTCATCTGGTTTACGACTTGATTCATCACTTTTTCTTTCATCTGGTGGTTTTGGATAATGGCTGCCTGGATCCGTTCATTACCGGGATTCTCCGATAAAATTTTTTGAAGTTCTGCCGAATTTGCATTCAGCGTTTCCATCTCATTGTTTGCCATGGAATGGACTTTTCGGGTATCCTGTCCGCAGCATGCCAGTTTATCGATCTGTCCTAGTTTGGCAGAAGCAGCATCATCATAATAGTTAATGGCATCCTGCATTTCGGCGGGGACTATAGCTGATTTGCTTTCACCTGAAAGGTTTTTCGAAATACGGTTTGCAGCGAAATCGAAGATATAGACGGAAACCGTCAGGAATATAAGCAACCCTGCAGCGATCTTGAGGAGGAAATTTTTATCGATGGCAAACCAGGAATGGGACTGTTGCTGATCCAACTTTTCTTCAAACCTGCTGAAATGCCCGGTCAGCGGTTCAGCATCGTCGAACGACTCGCGGTTTTTAGTAATAAATTTTTCCAGCTTATCCATGTCAGTTATAATTAAAGGATGATCTTAATTTCTTTTCTTTGAGGATCCTCAGCACTTTTTGTTTTGCCCTGACGAACCGGGTCCGGGAAAGGTTGTTTGAAATGTGCAGGATCTCGCTGATCTCTTCATGGTCGTAACCTTCCAGTAGGAAAAGGGTGATGATCACCCGGTATTCTTCCGGAAGTTCTCCGATCGCATCCTTCACTTCAGCTACCTGCATCTGGATCTCTTCTTCCCTGTTTTCTTCTGCGATTTCCGGGAATTCCAAGCCTTCATCTTCAATGGACATCAGATATTTCCTTTTCCTGAGGGCATCCAGGGAGTTGTTGATCACGATCCGTTTCAGCCATGAACCGAAGCTGCCTTCGCCTGTGTAGCTATGGATGCGTTGGAAGGAGTGAAGGAATGATTCCTGCATGATATCTTCCGCTTCCTGGCTGTCGTTCACAATTCTGAGACTGGTGTTGTACATGGCTTTATAATAGAGTTTATAGATCCTGAACTGTGCATTGCGTTCACCGGCTTTGCAAGCATCGATGATGTCCTGGTGAATATTTATGTATGCGTTGTCCAAAACCCGGATTTTAGCAAAAAGACTCATAAGAATTTCAAAAGTTACAACTTTTCGAAAATTAATGAATAAAAAAGTAAATTTGCACCCCGTTGAAAAAAATTCGGTTACCGGTTTATTTCTATCCGCTCGCTGCCATGCTCTTCTGGGGCATGTCGTTCGTGTGGACATCCATACTCCTGAAATATTTCCAGCCGGTATCCATTATTTTCATCCGGCTTGTGATTTCTTCCCTATTCCTATTCTCCCTTTCATTCATCTTCAATAAATGGGAAAAAGTTCAACGCTCTGATTTCTGGCTCTTTTTCCTTTCTGCAGTATTCAATCCTTTTCTTTATTTCCTAGGAGAAAATTACGGACTCAAATATTCTTCTCCAACCACGACTTCTGTGATCATTGCCACCATTCCCATTTTCTCGCCAATCGTCGCTTATTTTTTCTTCCGTGAAAGGCTCACCCTGCTGAATATTGCAGGACTTTTTCTTTCTTTCGGAGGTGTCATTATTATGCTGATCACGAATGATCTTTCTTTAAGTGTTGATAAAAAAGGGATCCTTTTCCTGTCGGAAGCCGTAATGGCTGCACTCATCTATTCCGTCCTGGTGCGGAAACTCACCTTCCGGTACAAACCTCTGACGATCATAAAATACCAGAACCTGATCGGGGTATTTCTCTTTCTGCCACTTTTCATGATGTTTGAATCCCGTTCGACCTTCTTTGTCAAGCCTAACTTTGAGATCATCTCTTCCTTTTTACTCCTTTCCATCCTGGCATCATCGCTCTCCTTTGTCTTTTATACCAAATCGATCCAAATTCTGGGAATCAGCAAAGCCAATATTTTTTCGAACCTGATCCCGGTATTCACCGCGATCTTCTCTTTTTTCCTTCTTGCCGAGCATTTTACACTGCAGAAGTTGGCCGGGATGCTCCTGGTGATAACAGGTGTTTACATCTCTGAGATCAACCGGAGAAAAGTTTAAATGGCGGACAGGCGAATTGGTGCCGTGGTGTAGTGGTGCCATGGTGAAGTGGTGAATTTTTTTCTGCAGATAAATCGTACCTTTGATTATTATCTGAAAAGGACTGATTTTTAATGAAATTCCATCCTGAAAAATTAAGAATATCGGATCAGCGGATGAAGCCGTTTATAGATGCTGAAGAGATCTGGGGGTACATTCACCAGTCAGCCCCCGGTAAAAACCGTATCCTGGAGATCGTCGCCAAATCGCTCGAAAAAAACCGTCTCACTCTTGAAGAGACTGCAGTACTGATCAATGCCAATGATCCGGAGCTGGTGGAAGAGATAAAACAGGGCGCAAAAAGTCTGAAGGAGAAGGTCTATGGCCAGCGGATCGTTCTGTTTGCCCCGCTGTATGTGGGAAATCTTTGCATCAACAACTGTACTTATTGTGGTTACAAGACCTCCAACCAGCACATGAAGCGTATCACACTGACCCACGATGAATTGGTTAACCAGGTGAAGACGCTGGAGGATACCGGCCAGAAAAGACTGATCCTTGTTTTTGGTGAACATCCGAAATACGATGCAAACTTTATCGCAGATTCGGTCCGGACAGTTTACAGTGTAAAAAGCGGACCCGGGGAAATCCGGAGGGTTAACATCAATGCCGCACCCCTCGATATTGATGGATTCAGGATCGTCAGGGATGCAAAAATCGGCACCTACCAGATCTTCCAGGAAACCTATCACGAAGGAACATACTGGAAAGTCCACATGGGTGGTATCAAACGCAATTATGAATGGCGCCTGACCGCGCTCGACCGCGCACAGGAAGCCGGGATCGATGATGTCGGGATCGGCGCGTTGTTCGGATTATATGACTGGAGGTTCGAGGTGATGGGACTGTTACGTCATACTAACCATTTTGAAGCTTGTTATAATGTCGGGCCGCATACCATCTCATTTCCGCGTATCCAGTTTGCTTCGGAACTGAACATCGACAAGAACCACCTGGTCAGCGATTACGACTTTACCCGTTTGGTTGCTATTTTACGGCTTGCCGTTCCCTATACCGGACTGATCTTAACTGCACGCGAATCCTCAGCTATACGGGATGAGATCCTGCAGTTTGGTGTATCCCAGATTGACGGCGGGACGAACATTGAAATGGGCGGATATGCCAATAAAAAAGAGAATGAAAAACAGGATATCGATTTTGAACAATTCCAGATCAACGATAACCGTTCGCTGAACGAGATCATGGAAGAACTGATTGATCATAAATACATTCCCTCCTTCTGCACGTCGTGTTACCGGTCAGGCAGGACAGGCGAGCATTTCATGGAATTTTCCGTTCCTGGGTTCATCAAACGCTTCTGCCAGCCTAATGCCATGCTTACCCTTGCTGAATACCTGGAAGATTATGCCCCTGCTGAAACCAAGGCAAAAGGAGAAAAGTTGCTTGAAGAAAAACTTGGTGAGATGGAGGAAAATGGATTCAAGGAAAAACTGAAGGAAAAGCTCAGATTAGTGAAAGATGGGAAAAGGGATCTTTATTTCTGAAAGTTTTCAACTTTATGAACTTTATAAACTAAAATTCATGACTGAGTTAAGGATTATCGGACTTCTCATCACTGACAGGATTAAAGAATCCGGGTTAACACAACAAGTGCTGACAGAAAACGCTCATGTGATTAAATCCCGGTTAGGGTTCCATGAAGTTGATGATAATGTTTGCAGCCGTGTTGGCGTGATATTGCTTCAGTTGAGGGGGAAACCTGAAGAATGCGATAAGCTGGAGAATGCCCTTCGTGAGATCGGGGGAATTGAAGTTCAGAAAATGTCGTTTCAGTATTAAAGAAGTAAACTTATCAAAGATGGCAAATAAAGAGATCTGGATCCTTGGTATTCACATTTCCGACCGCGTCAGTAAAGCAGGGCTTATCCAGCCTGTCCTTACCAAATTCGGATGCACGATCCGCACGCGGCTCGGACTTCACAACATTGCTGAAGAATTTTCCTCCCCCGCTGGCATGATCCTTCTCGAACTCACCGGCGACCCGAAAGAATACATCAAACTCGAAAATGAACTTCTGAAGATCGATGGCCTGGAAGTGAAGAAGATGGTTTTTATCGAGTAAATGGTGCAGTGGTGCAGAGTGCCATGGTGCAGTGGTCACGTGGTGAATTTTTTCTGCGAAAATCTGCGATTAATCAGCGAAAATCTGCGAGAAACTTTTATAAAATATTTTTTAACCGCAAAGACACTAAGGATCGCAAAGAATTCTTTATTCTTCACTCTTCACACTTCACTAAACAAGCGTGATCCTCGTCCCCCCATTGTCAATCCCCAGCATGGTGGTTTTCGTAATGATGGTGTCTTTCCCTGAATTCTCCACAAAGCGGATGGCTGCACGGATCTTGGGGCCCATGCTTCCATCGGGGAACTGTCCTTCTTCGAGGTATTGCTGTGCTTCAGCGATGGTCATCCGGTCGATGGTACATTCCTGTGGCGTGTTGTAATTCAGGCAGACCTTCGGAACATCAGTCAGGATAAAAAATTTATCCGCATTGATCTGGGAAGCAAGCAAAGCTGATGCAAGGTCCTTATCAATAACGGCATCGATACCCTGGAGCTTGTTGGTTTCAACATAGAAAACGGGGATACCTCCACCCCCGACGGCGATCACGATATTTCCTTCCCGGGCAATTTTTTCAATGGTCTTTTTATTGATGATGACCAGCGGTTTCGGAGAGGCAACCACCTTTCTCCATCCCCTTCCGCGGGCATCTTCCTTGTAAATGGAACCGGTTTCTGCCGCAAATTTTTCGGATTCTTCCTTTGTATAGAAAGGGCCAATTGGTTTAGTGGGATTTTTGAAAGCAGGATCCAGTTTGTTTACCAGCACCTGGGTGGAAATGGTGATGATGTCGCGTTCCATATCCAGCGACTGGAGGACATTCTTCAGTTGCTGTTCGATGATATAACCTATAAACCCTTGTGAATAGGCTACGCAGATGTCGAGTGGCATTTCCGGAATGCCATACATCTTGTACCCGGCCGAATTGGCCAGCATAATATTACCGACCTGCGGGCCATTTCCGTGCGTGATCACGATGTTGTAATCCCTTTTCAGCAATTTTACCAGGCTATCAGCTGTAGCCAGCGCATTGCCTTCCTGTTCATCAATGGTTCCTTTTTGATCACTCTGTAATAAAGCATTTCCCCCCAGTGCAACAACAGCAAGTTTTTTCATAGTCCTGACTTTTATATATGTCGATAAAAAAAAGGATCAAAATCCTTTTGCATCTTCATTACAAATATTTATACAAATGTAGAAAAAAACAATCAATTTTGCTGTATGAAGCAACAACGCCAGGCTTATACTTATGCCCTGCTCGCGGTCCTCTGCTGGTCGACCATCGGTTCGGCCTTCAAGATCTCACTGCGATACCTGGATTTCCTGACATTGCTGCTGTTTGCTTCTTTTGTAGCAACGGTAGTTCTTTTCATCATCCTGCTCTTCCAGGGGAAACTGAACCTGCTGAAGAAGCTTAAAAAAGAAAATATTCTGAGTTCGGCTTTCCTGGGATTGCTGAATCCTTTTCTGTATTATGTCGTCCTTTTAAAGGCGTATGAACTTCTTCCTGCACAGGAGGCTGGGACGCTGAACTACATCTGGCCCCTGGTGCTGGTACTTTTATCGATCCCGATGCTGCGGCAGAAGATCACGGGTTGGAGTATCCTGGCTATTCTTGTAAGTTTTTTCGGGATAATGCTCATTTCCACCCATGGACAACTCTTCACCTTGCGGTTTTCAAACCCGGTTGGGGTCCTCCTCGCCCTTGGCAGCGCAATCTTCTGGGCGCTATACTGGATCTTCAACATGAAGGATCGGCGGGAAGAGGTTTCCAAGCTCTTTCTGAACTTTTGTTTCGGGTTCTTCTATATCTTTCTGACCATTGCAATCCTTCGTTTCCTGGAATTGAACTGGAGCCGTTACCCGCTCCTGCCATGGCAGGGTATTGCTGGTTCTGTTTACCTGGGAATATTCGAGATGGGAGTTACATTTATACTATGGATGATGGCATTGAAGCTTTCTTCCACCACCGCCAAGGTCTCTAATCTGATCTACCTCTCCCCTTTTGGTTCGCTAATCCTCATTCATTTTTTTGTAGGAGAAGTCATTTTGCTTTCCACGGTGATTGGTTTGGTTTTTATCGTTGGAGGGATCATTCTGCAGCAATCCATCAAATCCTGAATTCCTTCCGATCGGATAATACTGACGAAAAATCCGGCAACACTCAAATCCTTATCTTTGCAGCATGGAACCTAGAAGCATTGCTTTTCATCATTTCGGCTGCAAGGTGAACTTTGCCGAGGCTTCTGCACTTTCCCGTCAATTTAAAGACAAAGGATTTCAGTTAAAGGATTTCAGGGAAATGGCTGATGTTTATGTGATCAGCACCTGTGTGGTAACAGGTGTGGCAGAAAAAAAATGCAGGGCTGCCATCCGACAGGCACATCACCTGAACCCGGAAGCTAAAATTGCGGTGATCGGCTGTTTCCCCGAACTGATGCCGGATGAACTTGAAAAGATGGAGGGTGTCAGCCTGGTACTCGGGCATTCAGCCAAGTTTGCACTCAGCGAAGAAGTCGAACGGTTGTTCCATCATTCCGGCTATGACAATCCGGTTTTTCCTAAATCCACCGATTTTATTGCCTCCTGGTCCTACGGCGACCGCACCCGTTCTTTTGTTAAGATCCAGGATGGTTGTGATTATTATTGTTCGTATTGTACGATCCCGCTTGCCCGTGGTCACAGCCGGAGCGACACCATCGGAAACGTCATCGGCTATGCAAAAGAGGCGGTTCAGGCAGGGGTAAAAGAAATTGTTCTGACCGGCGTGAATATTGGTGATTTCGGAAGAGATACGAAAGAAACGTTTCTTGACCTGATTCGTGAACTCGAGAAATTAAGTGAGGTTCCCAGGATCCGCGTCTCTTCCATTGAACCTGATCTTCTGAATGATGCGGTTATTGATCTGATAGCATCTTCTAAGAAGTTTATGCCTCATTTTCACATTCCCCTGCAATCAGGTTCCGACAAGATCTTAAAACTGATGAAACGGAAATACGACCGTGAATTTTTCGCCTCCAGGATTCATAAGATCCGCGATCTTCTTCCGCTGGCCTGTATTGCAACCGATGTTATTGTTGGTTTTTCGGGAGAATCAGAAGAAGATTTCAGGGAAACTTATGATTTTATTGAAGGTCTTGAGCTTTCTTATCTTCATGTTTTTTCCTATTCAAGAAGAGAAAACACCCTCGCCGCCAGGATGGCTGAACCGGTCCAGGATAAGATCAAAAAACAACGAAGCAACCTGCTTCATCAATTATCGGAAAATAAAAAGAAAATATTTTACATGAAAAATAAAGGCCTTACAGCACATGTCTTGTTTGAATCCGATAATTCCAATGGATTCATGCATGGCTTCACGGAGAATTACATCAAGGTGAAAACAAAGTTCGATCCCCGGCTTGTCAATCAGGTTGTCGCAGTGACATTGGATGTTTTAGCAGAGGAACTGTGTTTCTTAGTCTGATGCCGGATGCAAATTATCTGGCGAGTTGGTGAATTGGCGAGCTGGCGAGTAAATTATCTTTAAGAACTTTAAGAACTTTATGAACTTTATAACTCAATTTTTAATTCTTCATTCTTCATTATTAATTAGTTGTTATTGTGTTTCCACGTATCTCTGACCTGATCAATTATCTCCTGGGCACTGACATCAGCCTTCCTGTTAACAGTTATGGTTTCATGCTGGCCATGGCATTCGTTTCCGGTGGATGTGTACTTTGGCTGGAACTCCGGAGAAAGGAGCGAAAGGGTGAGATTCCTTCCCAACAAAAAAAGGTATTAAAGGGAAGCCCGCCTGACCTGCCGAAATTATTTTTCCCCATTTTATTTGGGTTTATCCTTGGATGGAAAGGTATCGGGATCATCCTGGATTATGCAGAATTTTCACGGATGCCCAAAGATTATATCCTATCGGGAAAAGGAAGTATCGCAGGGGCTCTGCTTCTGGCAGTGCTGTTCGGAGGACTTACCTGGTTCCGGATGAAAAAGAAGCAACTGAAAAAGCCAGTTTGGATCGAAGAAACCATTCATCCTTATGAGCTTACTGCAATGATCATTCTGGTAGCTGCTGTTTTCGGGATCATCGGTGCCAAGATTTTCGACATGATCGAGCACCTGGATGATCTGATCCAGTATCCTGTAAGTACTTTGCTCTCTTTCAGCGGTCTTACATTCTACGGCGGGTTGATCGTTGCAGCGTTTGCGGTTCTCTGGTATGCCAACCGGAACAAAATCCGGTATCCCCTGATGCTGGATGCAGCAGCACCGGGATTGATACTGGCTTATGCCATCGGGCGGATCGGGTGCCAGCTTTCCGGTGACGGATGCTGGGGTTTGATAAATGCTGCACCAAAACCCGGCTGGATGGGTTTCCTTCCTGACTGGATCTGGTCATTCCGGTATCCCCATAATGTTATCGATGAAGGAATACAGATCACAAACTGTACCGGCCCTCATTGTCATATGCTGGTGATCCCGGTTTTTCCAACCCCGTTTTATGAAACTATTCTGGGACTGGTGATATTCGGTATCCTTTGGGGATTAAGGAAGAAGCTGACGGTTCCCGGGTACCTGTTTTGTATTTACCTGATCTTAAATGGATTTGAACGATTTTTCATCGAACGGATCCGGATCAACAAAGTATATGATCTCCTCGGAATTCATCTGACACAAGCAGAGATCATTGCCATCATGCTGGTATTGATGGGAGGATTCGGATTTTGGTACTTTAGAATTAAAAATGAAAAATTAATAATCTGATTGCTGGATGCTGGATGCTGGATGCTGGATGCTGGATGCTGGATGCTGGTGAACTGGTGAGTAATAAAGAGAATGGTACTTTTATAACTTTAAAAACTTTAAGAACTTTAAGAACTTTAAAAACTTTATGAACTTTATAGAACTGAAAAAGATAACTGAACAGGTTTGTGAACTAAGTAAACAGACTGCTGAATTTATTCACGAGGAAGTGGATAAGCTACGGACATCCGATATTGAGACAAAAAGCATTCATAATTTCGTTACTTATGTCGATAAGGTTTCCGAAGAGCGACTGGTGAAAGGGCTTTCGAAGATCATCCCGGGAACGGGTTTTATCGCTGAAGAGAGCCCGGAACTGGAAATGAAAGAATTGAACTGGGTGATTGACCCACTCGATGGCACTACGAATTTCATCCATGGTGTTCCGGTTTATTCGATCAGTATTGCCTTGATGAATAAAAAAGAGGTACTCCTGGGAGTTATCCTGGAGATAAACCAGAAAGAATGTTTTTATACCTGGAACGGTTCGCCCTCATGGTTGAACGGCAGGCAGATCCGGGTCTCCGAAACGAACCGTCTGGCCGACAGCCTGCTGGCAACCGGGTTTCCCTATTATGATTACAGCCGCCTTGGACCCTACTTGAATTTTTTTCGGTTCCTCCTGGAACACAGTCATGGCATACGTAGATTGGGTTCTGCCGCTGCCGACCTGGCTTATGTAGCCTGCGGACGGGTTGAAGGATTCTATGAATATGGACTCAGTCCATGGGATGTGGCCGCGGGAACGATCCTGGTGAAAAATGCAGGAGGAAAGGTAACTGATTTCAATTCCGGGGAAAATTTTATCTTTGGAAAGGAAATAGTAGCAACAAACAGCGCGATCTTTGAGGAGTTTATGAACGCATTCAAAGAACATTTTAGAAGTCAATGAAGTGATTAAGTGACAAAGTCACAGAGTCACAGAGTCACAGAGTCACAGAGTCACAGAGTCACAGAGTAAAAGAGTAACAGAGTCACAGAGTAAAAGAGTAACAATCAACTAAACAACCACATAATTCAGCAGGTCACAAGTTCACAGCTCCCCACACCCACACATCCAGCATCCAGTATCCAGCATCAAACATTCTGTATTCCTGCATTCTAAATTCCTGCATTAAATCTTTTAATATATTTGTGCACCTATCTATAGTGATGAAAAAGACAGGTTTCCTCCTCTTCACTTTCTGTTGGATCCCATTGTTCATGCTTGCCCAGGAAGGCAAAAAAACTGTCGTTGCCCTTCCGGTCAGTGTTTCACCTAAGATAGATGGAATCCTTGACGAGGAAGCATGGTCGAAAGCTCCGGTTGCGGGAGAATTCATCCAGCGAAAGCCATTCAATGGAAAACCAACCGCATTTAGAACAGAAGTAAGGTTTCTGTATGATAATTCAGGATTGTACGTCGGTGCTATAATGTACGATCCCTCTCCCGATAGTATTTTAACACAGCTCGGACTCCGTGATTCACAAGGGCTGAATTCCGACTATTTCATGCTGATGTTGAGCCCCTTCAACGATGGTATTAATGCTTTTTGCTTCATGGTTTATGCTTCGGATGTTCAGGTGGATTTTAAAATTCCGGGAGGCAGTTCATACGTCGAAGGCGACATGAGCTGGGATGCAGTGTGGCTCAGCAAAGCACGGAAAAATGATCAGGGATGGGTTGTTGAAATGAAGATCCCGTATTCTGCCATTCGTTTTCCAAAAACAACTGTTCAACATTGGGGAATAAATTGCCAGCGCGATATCCGTCGTTACCGGGAAGCCGGATCCTGGAATTTCGTCGACTCAAAGATCGATGGCTACGTCAACCAGGGTGGAATGCTGGAAGGTATCCAGTATATCCGTCCTCCACTGCGGCTGTCTCTTTCACCTTATGTTTCAGGATATATGCAGAAAAATCCAGATGACCCGCAATGGCAATTTACCTATAACTATGGAGCCGACCTGAAGTATGGCATCAATGAAAGTTTCACACTCGATATGACACTGATCCCCGATTTCGGACAGGTTCCATCTGATGACAAGATCTATAATTTCTCGCCTTTCGAGATTCAATACAACGAGAAACGCCAATTCTTCACCGAAGGGACAGAACTCTTCAATAAAACCGGCATATTTTATTCCCGTCGTATCGGTGGCCAACCCAAGGGGATGAATACCGTTTCTGATTCACTGTTTGATAGGGAGAAAGTACTTGAAAACCCCACGCAGACACGTCTGCTGAATGCAACAAAAATCTCTGGCAGGACCAGCCATGGTCTTGGGATTGGCATTTTCAATGCAATCTCAGGAAACACCTGGGCAAAAGTACAGGATACGATTACCGGGAACGTGCGGAGGATCCTTACGCAGGGCTTCACAAACTATAATATGATTGTTCTTGATCAGGCGCTAAAAAATAATTCGTATTTTGATTTCCTGAATACGAATTATCATATGAATGATAATGGTTATACTGCCAATGTTACAGGTATCGCTTTCAAGATTGCCAATAAGAATTACACATATGCATTCATTGGAGATGCCTTTATCAGCCAGAAATATTACACACATTCCTCCTCAGATCTCGGGTATCATTACAATTTGGCATTCGGGAAACTTAAAGGAAACTTTCTCTTCACTTTTAACCAGCTGCTGGAAACGGACAGATATGACCCGAATGACATGGGGTTCAATGACAGGAACAATAAATTCATCAATGTGCTGGTTTTAAATTATAACCTTTATGAGCCTTTCGGGAAATTCCTCGATGCTACCAACAGGTTGCAGTTTGCGTACAATTGTCTTTATGATGAATTCAAATATAGTTCGTTTGTAATCAGCGGCGAATCAAATGTCACTTCCCGGAAACATTTGACCATCGGAGGAACTTACAGCCTGATTCCAGTATTATCCCGCGACTATTATGAGCCCAGGGTTAAAGGATTTATGTATATTCAGCCGGCGGAATACCAATTCACACCATGGATCTCAACGGATTACCGCAAGAAATTAGCCATCGACATTCTTCTGGGTGGTTACATTGCTTCCCGGTACAAATCCTGCGGTTTTTCAATCAGCCTGCGTCCCCGTTACCGGGTCAGTGACCGGCTAATAATTCAATACAGCGTCGACTATGAACACATTTTCAACAATGTGGGTTATGTGATAGATTCGCTGGATGTAAATCAGAATGCAGTAATTCTCTTCGGAAGGCGCGATCTCAGGACTATCACCAATGTTGTGAGCGCCAACTTTATGTTCAGCAGCAGGATGAGCCTTGATTTTCGTTTACGGCACTATTGGGTCACAGCACCTTATTATTCATTTTTCCGTTTACGAAGTGACGGTAGCCTATACCCTGTTGTCTATACGAAAGATCATGACCTCAATTATAACCTCATGAACATTGAGCTAACCTATACCTGGAACTTCGCTCCCGGCAGTCAGCTTTCACTCGTATGGAAAAACGCCGTTAACACGGTGACGAATTTTATTGAGAATGATTTTCTCAATAATTTCAACTCAACTTTCGGGTCTCTTGCTTCCAACAGTTTCTCCATAAGGGTGCTGTATTTCCTCGATGCAATATACCTCAAGCGGAAGAAGGGTTGACTTGAAAAGTTGGCGAACTGGCGAGCTAGCGAGATGGCGAGTCGTGAAAGAGTGAAGTAGCGAAAAAGAACTCACCAGTTCACCAGCTCGCCAACTCGCCAGTTTATTTATGGAGTTCCAGGTTATCCAGCTTATTGTTCTGGGCATTGAAAACATTCAAGGAGAGTTTTGTCGGACTTACATCCATTACGGCCCAGCAGTAATCTTTCAGAGAGACCAGTGTATAGCTTGCCTCTTCGGGATCATAAAGAGGAGCGCCGACTGAACCGATCACAAAGTGATGAATCCCGTTCACAAGGTTGTGCTGGTAGAAATGGGAATGGCCTGAAAGCACAAGGTCAACATGATTGTGTTCAAAAATCTGCTTTGATATGGTTACCATGTTATAATCCTCTCCATGTCCGCCTGCACAATATGCCGGGTCATGAGCGACCACGACCTTCCATGTAGTTGATGAGGCGGCAAGGTCTTCTTTGGCAAATTCATATTGAGGACTTCCCGGTTTCATATCGATCTCGGTATTGAGGACCAGAACATGCAAATCCCCGTAATCAAAAGAATAATATTCCTGCGATTTTGATGCAGATTCCGGATTCTGAAGGAAAGCCCTCGTATTCGGGCCGTTTCCTTCATGATTTCCCGTAGCATTGAAGAATGGCACTCTTGAAATCAACTCCAATTCAGGGGAACGGAAAAATTCCCTCATCCAGGATTTATACTCCCCGTTTATGCATAGGTCACCTCCATAAAGTGAAATCTGGGGGTAAGTGTTTGCAACCAGTTTAGCAATCCTATCATGAACGGAAGTATTGGTGCGGAAGTCAGCCATAAAAGCTAACCGGAAGGAAGTTCCGGGCTCTACAGCGGTATGAAAACTTGACCCATCACTTTTGGATACCCCCTGGCGTGCCTGGTAATAGTAGGCGCTGTTCGGCTCTAACCCCGTCAATTGGATTTTATGGATAAAGGTGGGCACTTTAGCTATAGGGGAAACAATGATCGATGTGGTGGCAGAATGGCCGTAGGTTGCTGTCTTCCCAAAGTCGATCCATACCGTATCCCGACTATCGCATTCAACCATGACATAAATGGAATTAGTTGTGACAGACTGGAGGTAAGGAGCCATAATGATCCTGGCCTGTGACGCGACCGCTACCGTAATCAGCAAAAAAATCAGAATTATTTTTTTCATACTCTAGTATTTTAACCTACCACTGCACCACTGCACCACTGAATTACCAGATCTTTACTCTGAGGCTGTCGGGTCGCCAGAGCGCATCGCCTTCCTTCACACCAAATGTCTTGTAAAATTCCGGCATATTCGAAAGTGGCCCCAGGACGCGGAATTTTGCCGGTGAATGCTCATTGCTCTTCACCTGGTTGGCAATGGCTTCCGGGCGCTCATTTACCATCCATGCCAGCGCGTATCCAAGGAAGAAACGCTGGTCGGGATTCAACCCTGCAATGACCTCCTTGTTCTTATACTGGCCGGTCTTTTTGAATGCTTCATATCCCATTACGACCCCGCCCAGGTCGGCGATGTTCTCGCCCTGGGTAAGTGAACCATTGATATGCAGGCTGTCAACAGCGATGTAATCATTGAACTGTTTGACGATCATTCCCGTTTTTGCATAAAACCGGGAACTGTCTGCCGGTGTCCACCAGTTGTGAAGGTTCCCCTTTTCATCATATTTACTCCCCTGGTCGTCGAACCCATGTGTGATCTCATGCCCGAAAGTGGATCCACCGATGATGGAATAGAGCAAGGCGTCATCGGCAAGTTTCCTTTCATAACCGGGAACAATGATGTTGCACCCCGGCACCACGATCTCATTGTTGGATGGGTTGTAATAGGCATTGTAAGTCTGTGGTTCCATGTTCCATTCGGAACGGTCGACCGGTTTGCCATATTTGGAGATCATATAGTTGAATTCCCACTTATTGGCATTCATCACATTCTGAACATACGAAGAGCGGTCGATCTGCATGCTGCTGAGATCCTTCCACTTATCCGGATAACCCACCTTCATGATCACCGTATTGAGTTTTTCGATGGCTTTTTTCTTGGTAGCCTCACTCATCCAGTCGAGGTTCTTTATCCGCTCGGCATATACTGCCTTGATCGCATTCCCGATCTCTAGCAGTTTATCTTTGGTGCCTTTGGGGAGATATTCATCCACATAAACCTCGCCGATCAATTCACCCAGCGAGCCGTCTGTCTGCGCCACCACTCTTTTCCACCGCGGTTTGGTTTCTTTAACACCGCGGAGAACGGTATTGAAGAAACTGAAGGATTCATTGTACGTTTTATCATCCAGGTAACGTGACAATCCCGAAAGAAGATGGAATTTCAGATAGATCTTCCAATCGTTCAGCGTAAATGATTTCAGATAACCGTTTAGTGCCTTCAGAAACTCAGGCTGACCAATGATCACGGTATCCACATTATGGAGACCAACACCTTCCATAAAAAGTGACCAGTTCAGGTTCGGTGTGGTTCCGGTAAATTGTTTGAAGGAGAATTTGTTATAGTTTTTCAGCGGATCACGCGTGTCTTCACGCTTGCGGGCGGCTTTTGCGATGGAAGTTTCGAGTTTCATCAGCTGACCGGCCGACTTTTTCGCTGCAGCTTCATCCTGACCCATGATCCTGAACATGTTCATGACATGAGCAACAAATTTTCCCCGGATCATCACTGTGCGGGAATCCATGTCGATATAATAATTCCGGTCGGGAAGGCTCAGGCCTCCCTGCATGAAGAATATCGCGTTCTTGCTGCTGATCCTGTCGTCCTGTCCTACTCCGAACCCAAACAAGGGTGATCTGGAAACAGTATGAATATAGGCGGCTTCTTTCACAATACCATCGATGTCCTTTATTCTGTCGATCCTTTCGAGATCGCCTTTAAGGTCTGTAATCCCTTTGCGGTTCAATGAAACACTGTCCATCCCGGTATAGAAAAAATCGCCGATCTTCTGTTTGGCCCCGCCTTTCGGTGCATCTTTCAATGCAGCGCTGGATTCGCAGATATTTCTTACCTGGGCATTGATGGTATCCTGGATCAGCTGCCACAAACCGTTGTTCTGTTCGCTGGGAGGAATAGGATGTTCCTTGAACCATTTTCCATTGGCAAAAAGAAAAAAATCATCACCGGGTTTAATTGTCGAGTCGATGTGGGATACCAGTGCATCGGCTGTTTGTTCGGTTCTCTTTGTATTCGTGCATGACACGAGAATCCCTGCTATCAGGAGAAGGGAAAGCTGAAAAATTTGTTTTTTCATTGATTATTTTTCGTTTATGAAGAGGAAGGGCAAAAGTACAAAAACCTGTCAAATAGCCGCAATCACTATCCCGGAATTGAGGAAAAATCTCCAATTTCGATAAAAAATACAAAAAAATATTTCAAACAAATAAATCCATATTATATTTGTTATGAAGTCTTCCGATATAAAAATATAAGTATCAATCAAACCAATAAAAGAAAAGAGCTATGGCATTCAAGGAAAAGTACACGATAACCCAGGTATACCTTACTTCTCCTTCAAAGAGAAGAAGCGGTTTATTGCTTTCACCTAGTGTTAAGTTCATTGTCGCGCACGACACCGGCAACCCCGGATCAACGGCACGTAACAACCGGAATTTTTATGAGAGATCACGTGATACGGAGTCTGCTTCAGCCCACTTGTTCGTTGACGACAAAGAGATTATCGAGTGCATACCGGCCCTCACATCAGCAAAGCCGGAAAAGGCGTGGCATGTGCTTAACTATCTGCCGACCGATAACCATCTATTCGGGTTTAACGCCAATGATGCGGCGATCGGCGTGGAATATTGTTACGGGGGAAAAATTGATGCCGACAAAGCCTACCATAAATACACCTGGGTGATAGCAAAGATCTGTTATACCTACGGTCTTGATCCGGCAAAAAGCATTGTTAGTCATCACATTCTCGACCCGAACCGGAAATTCGATCCTGATAACGGGCTTAAGCAAAGCGGGAGAAGCTACAACCAGCTCCTGCTTGATGTGATATCCGAATTCAATGATTGTACAGGGGAAAACATTCCGGTGTATAATTTTACTGCTCAGCCGGGAAGCGGAAAAGTGATACACAAGTTAAACATCCGGAAGGAAAAGCCCTCAACCCAAGCTGATATCGTTGAGATCGTCAGCCCGGGTGCTTCTGTCAGTTTCACCGGTTTCGTTGATAACGGGGAAAGTGTGAATGGGAACTCAAAATGGTTCAGGGATCAGAATGGAAATTATTTCTGGAGCGGAGGAGTAGTTTAGCTGGCGAACTGGCGAGTTGGCGAGTTGGTGAGTTAGCGAGGTGGTGAGCTGGTGAACTGGTGAATTAGTGAGGTAGTGATGTAGTTAATCACCGTTATGAACCCCATCCCGGGTACTCGGAACTGGACCCAAATACGAATAAAATCAGTTCCTTAAAAGTTCTGATTCACTTTTAGGGTTAAAATTTATTATTATTCCCTTGCGCAATAAGAGTAACCATGGCCACCACAATTGGGATCCAAAGAGCATCCCATATTCACGCCACTACCCGCGCAATAATATTGATATCCTGAGGGACAACATGTACCTGCATCTGCACAATACAGAGGGTAGTTTGGATCAGTACAATGCGTTAAATTACCTTTTTTTGTGCATCCGCATCCTCCCACTGAACTTGACAAGAGTCCGAAAATTGTAATAGAGAACAGTGTCAGTCCCAACCATGTGGGAAGGGCACATTTTAATAATTTTGATTTCATAATCATAATTATTTAAGTTAAACATTTATTTGGAATCAGGTAAATTGTACCTTTTTTTAAAAATAAATGGCGAAGGCAATTCTGATTGTATGATAACTTTTACCGTATCGTGTTCTACATAAAAGGCAGTTGGATAGGCCGTAGTTAACTTGTTCATTGCTTCTTTAGGTAAATCTTTAATAGCAAAATCGGGATGAAAATTTTGTTCAAAAATAAGCTTGTCTTTCGGTTTGCCGATTGCAAAAACCACAACCCTGTCAACAGTATTAGTTTTTTTATACTGACGCAAATTTTCAATCGAATTCCAACAATATGGACAAGTATAAGAGAAACAAAAAATCAAATATGAG
>JADGPR010000090.1 GCA_017882335.1 Bacteroidales bacterium
CTCGGCCCACGTAATAATTCCTCTTGCCCCATCCCTGAAGTCTTTTTCGGGGAAATCCGGACGCCCGATATCTTTTTTAGCAGCTTTCTCCTTCTTCTCAAGAACATTTCCGCCTTTTTTAAAGTTAGCGATTAAACTGTCTACCAACGAAGCTTCGTTATGGCCTTCCGACATTTTTATAGGCGGACGTTCGCTGACAATATTAACAACTTTCACTACAATGGTCGGGGATCCGTTAAGACCAATTTTCTCGGTTCCTAAACCAATATCATCAATTCCAAAAGTCGTAATGTTCAATTTACGGGCTTTGATGGCTCCACTCAATGAAGGCTTGCGGGGAGGGATTCCGGTTGGAGTTAATGAAATAACACAAGGCATGGGTAATTTCATCATCTGATAGCCACCTTCTATAATCCTTTTCGCAATTACTTTGCCGGTGCCGTCACCTTTTACACTCTCAACAAAGGTGGCCTGGGGAATTCCAATACTTTCGGCTACCTGTGATGGAACGTGTGCGGTATCTCCATCACTGGTTTGCCGGCCGGCTAAAATAATAAAAGGGTCTTTGGAATCTTTTGTGAAACCCAGGTGCTTCAGCATGGTAGAAATAGCCAGGCCGGTAGCATAAGTGTCGCTTCCACCCAGTTTACGGTCCGATAACAGGTAGGCTTCGTCATAGCCCATTGAGATTGCAGTTCTGAGAGAGGCCTCAAACGAACCCGGACCCATCGAACAAACGATTAATCTTGATTCAGGATATTGTTTCCTGAGTTGCAATCCGGCTTCCAGCGCAAACTGACAATCAATATTAATGATTGATTTTGCTTTTGTTCTTTCCATCAGCCCGTCTTCTCCCATTCTCATTTCACTGGGCAGCGGAACCTGCTTTATTAAATTTATTATCGTTAATGCCATTATTCCATTCTCTTTAAATTGTTACATATTTTGAAATTCCGGACCATTGCCTCCATTCGGCACTACCCAGGTGATGCTTTCATCGGGGGATTTTATGTCGCAGGTTTTGCAATGCATGCAATTTTCTGCATGAATTCTAAGCTCTTTCTTACCGGCTTTGTCGGTATGAAGCTCATATACTTCCGATGAACAAAAAAATTGCTCGGGTGCCCCATATTGTTCGATGTTATCTGCAATAAATTTTTCCGGGTCGTTAATATGAAGATGCACTACTTGTTGCTCGTCATGGTGTACTCCTGAATAATAAACATCGGTTACTTTATCGAATGTCAGCACTTTGTCAAACTCCAGTTTGCCTTTGAAGCGCTCTTTAAATGGCTTCTTTTTAAGTTCACTCATTTTTAGTGTTGTCTGATAGTCGGCATGAGATCTCAGTCTGCCAAAGAAACCTGCCCCACAGGTGATAAGTTGAGTTCCAAAAAGTAATCCTCCGACAATCAGTCCTTTTGCAAACCCTTGCCTGAAATTACGGACAGGATACAATTCCTTGCGAATCATACTGCTATATACCAGGGTCTCGTATTGTTGAAGACTTTTTCCAGAAGTATCGTTGTTTGACAATGCATCGGCAATGGTTTGTGCAGCTAACATTCCGGATTTGATCGCTAAATGTATTCCTTTTAAAGCAGGCATAGCAATTAAACCTGCGCTGTCACCAACGATTAATGCATTATCGACATACAATCTGGGAATAGCATAATACCCTCCTTCGGGAAGGGTCTTAGCGCCATATTCAAGTAGTTTACCGCCTTTTAAAAATTCGGACACAAAAGAAGTGGTTTTCCATACCTGCATGGCGTCATGAACATCGAAAGACGGGTCTTTATAATCGAGTCCGACCACAAGGCCGACGGCTACTTTATTATCGTTTAATCCATAAATGAAACCTCCTCCAAATTCATCATTGTTGAGTGGATAGCCCATGGTATGATAAATCTGGCCGGCCTCTATATTGCCTTGCGGAACTGACCATAGTTCCTTACAACCTAAAGAATAAACCTGTTCGTTTTTGCCGCTGTTCAGGTCGAACTTTTTGATAAGCATCTTCGCCAAACTGCCCCGTGTTCCTTCGGCAAAAATGGTGATTTTAGCTTCAATCCGTGTACCTGCCTGGAAATTCTCCAGTTGATGACCAAGATGATCCAAACCGGTATCTTTGGTTTTAGCGCCAATTACTTTTCCGTCTTTGTATAAAATCTCATCTACGGCAAAACCAGTATAGATTTCTACACCTTTTTCCTGGGCCTTAAGCGCTAAATACTTACATACCTGTCCCAATGAGGCGGTGTAGTTGCCAATATTATTCATATATGGAATATGAAATGGCAAAACAATGCCACCATTTTCACCTAGCAATACCGTTCTGTCCTTAATTACTTTAGCATTGAAGGGAATCTCTGAGATATCCACACCGGGCAATAATTCTGTAAAAACGGCAGGTTTAATAACTGCACCTGACATTATATGGCTTCCGATTGAACTTCCTTTTTCGATCAGCAATATTCTATAGGCCTGTCCTTTTTGTTTTAGCGTATCCGCTAAATGAATTGCCGTGGCTAAACCGGATGGCCCTCCTCCGATTATTAATACATCTGTTGATACTGTATCGATATTATTCATCCGCTAACCTCCAGTTTAATGTTTTTATTTTCAAGCTCCATGCACCTTGTTGTTTTATATTTCAGAATGCCTTCCTTCAATATTCTGTATCCTTCTAACGTTTAACGATTTTTTATGTTGTAGAATAGAAAACTAGTTTTCTATTCTATAATATAAAAGGATCAACCTCAAATCCTGCCAGTCATCCTAAACTATAATAATGTATTTCTCGATTTTAATCATTTAGGATTTGTGGTAACTTTTTTCGGCTTGGCGATGTGGCGGATTTTTATGTCAACTTGGATATAGTTTCTTTCTATGTTCAATATCAGTTCTTCAAAAGAATATGATTTTAGCATAAATCTATTGGTGTTTTTCGGTGGGAGTGTATGGCAAGTGCGAGTCATGCAATATGATTCGTAGTTTACCATTTTTGTCTTTAGTAAATGCAAAAGAATATTCAACTTTTACTTCATTGCCTCCTTTTGCTGGAGTAAAATAATAATTACCCATTGCAACAGCCATATTACCTACGATTGTTATTCCAATAGTTTCCCATCTTACATTACTCCAAGGTTTAATAGCAAATCCGTGGTCTTCAGGATAATTTGGATTCCCGCCTATAAAATATGACATTGCTCCTTCTTTGTCTGTCCTGAATTGTTTTAGAAGCCATTGTCGGTTTAAATAGTACAATTCCCATGTTATATCCGTAAAACTCATTAATTTGATTTAATGCAGCAGTTTTATAGTCGCCCTTGTCAGAATAGATTTTACCAATTTTTATAATTCCATCTCCCCATTTATTTTGAATATCTAAAACTTCCTGCTTATTGATAATAATTTCTGTTTTTGTTTGAATTACAGTTTCATTTTGTTTGTCTTGTGCAGTCTGTTTGCAAGATGCAAAATTTAAAGTCACTACTGTGGCAAAAATTGCAATGACGAGCATTAAATTAACTTTTCTTTTCATTGATTTTTCAATTTCAATTTTTCCTACTCTTTGCAGGATTTTCGGTAACCTCCTGTTTCGTTTATAGCATGAACGCTAACGCCCCTCATGCACCCGCAGTGCGTCTGCCAGCCGGTAGGCAGGGGGTTTATCTCTCACGTCAGAATGACTTATCCCTGGACGGCTTGTTCCCTGATTTGGAAGGGGACACGTGATAGATTAATCCTGAGTACTTGGGGACGATGTTTGCAATGTAATTCCCCGATACAAACATACTTTTGATCAGGTCGTCATAAGAAGTTATTCCTGAAAAGTCTTTGATCTCCACCGAGGATAATTTAAGCGAATCGACGCTGAAACCCGTGAATTGTGCAGCCAGGTCGGCAGGCAGGACCGGAAATTTGAAAGATGTGGCTGATGGAGACCCATATACATTCCATTGATACTGATAGGGCCCTATCGGGTTAAATTCCCATGACGATCCCAAACGATCGAAGGTTCCGGATGCCTGCACACGGTAATGGGCCGGGGTAGAATCCTGCACCACGATATTCCCGTCCATGTGATCGATCCGGTCAGGTATAGTGCCGAAATCATACTGGTACCATTGTTTCCGGGAGTCGGACGGATCGAGGGTATTGATGTAAAATTCGAAATCAGCAAATACGGTTTCGGGGTAGTGCAGAGTGATTAAATTGGCATATGTTCCGGTTTGGTCGCCATAATCCAGGGTATAAAGCCCTTTTGCATGTTCCCCGGATGGAAGGTAACCGGATAACCGGTAGGAGAGATTCGAAGTAGGTGGAATGGGGATGGTTTTGCTGAGTGTCACATCCGTGGAAGAGAGATTGACTGGATAGTAGTAATTCATATTTCCGACACCGGTAAGCCATTTATACCGGTATCCGTTTGTTACCGTATTCAGGAGGATGTAAACATTGTCAGGATTTTTCCCGAGGCTGATCATAACGGAAGGGGGTAAGACATCGCCATGCATCCACTTGAAATTACTGGAAATACTGTATGCCGTTTGCGATGGGATATTCGAAAAATTCAGGTTTGTAAAGCCAATACTGTCGGATTGGAACGTTGTCCATATCCAGTCGGCAGGCAAAACCTGAAGATAAGTATATAAATAGACGGTAGATTTGCCTCCAACCGCTGGGCCTTTGTACACAAGCGTTTCTATGAGCAGTTCGGGAAACAATGTCCCTGCAGCAGGTGTGAGATAAACGCTGTTCTGCCCTTCCAGGCTTTGTTCTGCAAGCAGTTTACCCGATAGGTCTGAGAGGAAGATCATGAGTCCCGTTTCTCCCGGTGAAAAGTAATTATCAAACTTGGCGCTAAAGTGATCCCGGTGACTTGAATCGTATAAGGTGTTCGAATCCCTTTTGATGCAGGAGCCTGCAACCAATAGAATGGCAACGGTCGAAATTAGTAGGATGGTCTTTTTCATATAAGATCAGTTTTTTGTTGTTTCCGAAACGCGTCACGCGTAACGTATTCCTACTCCCCAATCACCATCTTATGCGTTACCTTCCGGTCATTCACCTGAACTGAATAGAAATAAATACCACCCGTTAAACCTGATATATCCAGCTTGATCAAGTTGTTTCCTGAATTCATCTTTCCCATGTCCAGATGATTGATGGTCTGACCGACCAGACTCGTTATGGTGACTGAAACATCTGCAGTTTGTTCCAATCTCAGGACAAACTGAGTTGAATGGATTGCCGGATTGGGATAATTCTGTGAGACTTTAAACCCGGTTGCTTTATTAACATCAGGAATGCCGACAAAGAAATCTTTATCAAAGTCTATATGGTCCATGAAATTTTCTTCAACAGAACCTGTACCTGGTGTTGCATCTTCCTGGAATACAATATGAATCTTTTGATCCACAATTGGTGAAACAGCCGGAAAAACGCATTCGGAAAATGAGAATTGAACATCTGTGTTCAGGTCTTTTATACCATTCCAGGTAACTCCTCCGTCACTAGAAGAATTACCAAACAAATGACGGTAAAAGTATGTTCCATCGCTGTATCCAGGCGCCAGGGCTGAATAGACAACAAATAAATTATCATTAGCATCAATACCTATCTGAGCACCTGAGGTCAGTCCGACACCATAGTTAGGCTGACCGGATGGTATTACAAGACTGGTATCCGGAGGGAATACCCACCCGATCAGGTTACCGCCTGCAGCCAGGTAATCAAGTGTGTAAGAACTGACGATAGTTGAATCCAAAGGAGGCATGGACTCATCCCAATAGATCAACCCCTCTGTGGTGGGATAAAAATACCAACCACCAGGAGGAGATGTCACTACATCGTGAAGGTGCAGCATCCTGCCGAAAACAACATGTACCTTCCCTTGCGAATCCAATGCAACAGCTGAACTTCCGTCACCACCGCCATAGATGGGTGAGAGATCAGGGACGTTAAAAGGAGTGTACGGAGATTGATAAACCACAATTTTTTGCCATGTAGTGCCATTATCTGCCGATTTAAATACCAGACCGTCGAATCCATCGAAACCAAAAGAAAAAGCGATCGTGTTACCAACGGGTTGAGCCCATGAATACTTAAGACCCGGAATGGTAAGAAAATGATCGACGCCAAGTCCATCTATAATTACGCCATTGATATCCCAGGTAACACCTCCATCCGGTGATCTGTAATAAAGCAGGGCATCGTCCTGTCCCAAATACGGGTCATCATACACCAGGGCCAGAAGATGAAGGTATTCATGGTTTGGGCCACTTGATATCATCGAATGCCAGACAATCGAATAATTGCCTGCAGGAGGTGCTAATATGCTTTCCTGCCAGACGCCCACGCCTTTATTTTCTCTTCTCAGGATCTTTATAGGGCCATCGTTTAAAATATATTGATAATGTGCTACTACTTCACCATTGGGTCCCCAGGGTGCATAGCTTGGAAAGGCATTGTTAGGATCATTGCCTAAATGCGGCGTTTCCCCGATCCAGGATGTGCCATCAAAGAAGTTGTACCCCGTTCCTCTGTCCGGAATTCCGTTTTGCCCTTTATCTATCCAGGTAACACCAATATTTCCATCGGGGTACTCATAGATGCGGTTCATCAGATTGCCTGAGTTATAGGTCTGGGTGTCGTACCACGTATTGCCAACTACCGTTATACTGCGACTTTTTTGCCCGGTGATGAAAGGTTCAGAATTCAGGATTCTTCCATCAGGAGTTATCTGTTTCTCAATTAACTTCGGATTAGTTATGCGTTTTGAATCTGTAACATATTTGGTTTGCGCAATAACAGAGTTAACTATCAAAACAATTATCAATAAAAAGGATAGGTTTTTCATAAGATCAGGTATTAGGTTATAAGGCGAATCAATGGTAAAATTACAATTTATTTCTTTATTATCACACTGATCTTTACGAAGAATGCAGGAATTCAGAATGCAGAATGCGGAAATTCAGGGATCGTCAGGCTTTACGCTTTACGAATTGTACTCAGCCTGTTTCCATCGGCAAAAATGTTCATAATAATAATGAGTACTTATTTATATATTTGTGAGAAGATATCTCAACCAGGAAAAACTCTTGTAGAAATGAAAAAACTATACCGGCTAGGCATCCTGATTTTTTTTCTGTTTCCCCAGCACAGTAATGCCCAGCTTTCGGGTAACTATACCATCGGGGATTCCACCTGTACGTTCGTCACGATTCAACAGGCTATCGATTCATTGCTCCTGGTGGGTACTGCCGGGAATGTTCGTTTCCTGATAAAACCGGGAAACTACATTTCGTTTTCGTTGTCCGGGTATCAGCCTGGCCAGACGGGGGATACCCTGTCATTTCAATCAGAATCCGGGGCCGTTGGCGATGTTATCATCCGCAGGGAGATCCGGGTAATAAATTCTTCCTTGGTCTATTTCAGGCATTTGCGGTTTGAGCCCTGGAACAGCCAGGAAAGCTCCTGCGTCGGGGTAATCGATTCCGATAAAATTAATTTTGATTCCTGTGCTTTCATAAACCCTTATTCCAATTGCTTCACTTCCCAAGAGGCCCTGTTTTCTGTGGCATTTCCATATAGCGGCTCAACAAAAACAACCAATGTGATCGGAAGTATCATCTCTTCACCCAACTATACGATTTATATTTCCGGAGCAAAAGGAGTACTCCTTTTCCTTCATGACACGATCAGCGGTGCTATCAATTGGTTTGCCGCCGGTACCAAGACATATTATACGGGCAATGTCTTTAACCTGAACCCTATCTATATGGAATTTCCGGATCAGACTTTTCGTGAGAATATATTCAACGGAAGTTACCTTAACCTTGAAGGTAATTTTTATTACAATACATTTAATTGCAGTGTGGATCTCACGGCCGGCAGGATCTACAACAACCATTTTAATTCTCTATGCAAAGTTGTGCAATCCGGCATGGTCTCTATTTTGAAAAATCTTTTTGAACAGAACATTGACCTGATCTATTGCAACAATTCCACCATTGCGTATAACCGGTTTTTTGGTGAGGCTTCCTTCATAGGTGATGATGGCTCTTCTGTGACTGGTAATTTCTTTTACAATTACACTGAATTCACCCAGGGTGGGGGATACCTGATCAAAAACAACAACTATTCTCCGGATGCCTCACTGAACATGTATTGGACCTCGGGCACGATTGAAAATAACAACATCAGCAGTATGTACATAAGACAACCTCCGAGTACCAAAATCTCCAACAACAATTATGCTCCCAATGGTTCTCCTTCTGTAAGTATTTACGGTACCAATCCGTTTTTCTATGATCCGGGGTATATCACGCCACAGGATCTTCATGCAACCAATCCTGCCCTGATCCGTAAATCAACACCCCTCGATAATACATCCGGCATTCGTTATGATTTTGACAGTATTCCCCGGAAAACGATCTCCACAATCGGCGCCAACGAGATTTGCTTCAACTTCCAATACGACACGATCACCCTGAAATGCGACAGTCTCTGCCTGGATTTGTGTATGGATACCGTTGAAGGGTATTACTGGACTCCTTCGTCGCTTTTCTCAGATTCTGCCTCGCTTTCTCCGGTTATTCATCCTGCTTCAAGCTGCCGGATCTGGCTCAATAAAATCGGTATCGGTGTGATCGACTCCTTATTTATTGATGTCATGATCTCTCAACCTGTTGCATCGGGAACGGCGGTCATTAACGATCTCATCGTTCACTTCACCAACATGTCAATTTGTGCCGACAGTATCCTGTGGGATTTCGGCGACGGCACTTTTGGAGCGGGAAATGATTTTTATCATGGCTACCCGGAATATGGGCTTTACCCATGCAAGCTGTATGCCTTTAATTCGCTGGGAAAAGACAGTTTGTCCCTACCGCTTTTACTGAGTTGTTTAGCGCCGGGAGGAATATCCGCCAATTGCGGCGACAGCCTTAAGATTGAATCCTGCATCAGTGATTTTACAGGCTTCTACTGGTCTCCCTCATACCTGTTCAGGGATTCCACTGAAGCGAGCCCTGTGATTTTTCCTGAAATGACCGTGAGTATTTATCTTAATCATATTAACTCTTCCGGGTTTGCCTGGTTGGATATTTTCGTTTATCCTGCTGTGCCCAAGGCCTCCATGTCCTATACTGTTGATTCTCTCAATGTGTTTTTTGCCGATAAAACGAAATGCGCCGACAGTGTTCGATGGGATTTTGGCGATGGTACCACTTCAACATCAAGAAATCCCATACATATCTATCCTGCCAAGGGCATATATGATGGAAAACTATACGCATTCAGCCTTATGGGGAGTGC
>JADGPR010000038.1 GCA_017882335.1 Bacteroidales bacterium
GTTATGTGTGGTATACGGGGAATTCCGCTTTATATATTGATGATCTGAAATTCGAACTGTTTGAACCGAATGAATAAAATAGCAGATAAAATTTCCGGAAAAGGAATAGCAGACCTGATATTCTTTATCTCTCTTTTTCTATTGTGTCTTTATCTTTCCTATGATATCAACTTTTTGAATCGTATAGGGGGATTGCCGGAGATCCGAGCCGACAAGGCACACTATTATGTTTATCTGCCGGCAACGTTTATTTATAATTGGGATGCCAGTAAATTCCCTCCCGATATTGAAGCTAAATGCTGGGGATTTACAATGGATAAGAAAAACAATAAGGTGGTTATAAAGACGACCTGTGGCGTTGCCATTCTCTGGACACCGTTTTTTCTTGCTACGCATTTTATAGCTGTTCACTGGAATCTTCAGCCTGACGGATTTTCCGATTTTTATGAAAGGATGACTGTTATCCCCGGGGTCTTCTACCTTATCCTTGGACTTTTCTTCCTGAGCAAATTCCTGAGGTTTTATTTTTCGCGAAAAATTTCTTATATCACCGTGCTGTTGATTTTTGCAGGGACTAATTTATATTTCTACGGAATTGATGACGGATTGATGTCACATGTCAATTCTTTTTTCCTTTTTTCGTTGTTCTTGTTCCTCCTTAAAAAGTTCCTTGACGGTGAGAAAAGATCCTATGGATCATTCCTGGGACTGAGTATTGTCTTGTCGCTGGCCATCCTTGTACGACCGACAAACATTTTATTGATTTCCTGGATAATATTCCTGGATGTGCGTTCCTGGAAAGAAATCATACCCCGTATCCGGCTTTTTCTGAAACCCTGGTATATTCTTATATTTCTCATCACCTTATTTATTGTATTTCTTCCACAGTTCCTTTACTGGAAATATCTTTCGGGACATTTTGTATGGTTTTCCTATCCGGGTGAGAGTTTCAGCAACTGGAATCATCCTCAACTTATCCGCGTCTGGTTCTCAACGCTTAACGGATTATTCCTCTACACCCCGCTGGCACTTTTCTTTATTGCTGGAATCATTATTATGA
Source organism: Bacteroidales bacterium (assembly GCA_017882335.1). Lineage (GTDB taxonomy): Bacteria > Bacteroidota > Bacteroidia > Bacteroidales > FEN-979 > FEN-979. The sequence goes on from JADGPR010000038.1 coordinate 1,061, forward strand.
TTGTGAAAAAAGTACCAAATGGTATCTTTATCGGGCTGTCATTCCTTATTGTCAGCTATGTTTTTGCCTCCTGGTACTGCTGGTTCTTTGGGGGAAGTTTCGGATACCGCCCCGTAGTGGAATATTATGCCTTGTTTTCCCTCCCGTTTGCATATATCATCAGCAGATTGTGGAGACTGAGGAATCTCTATCTCCAGACTTCACTGGTTGTGTTGATCTTGTTTTCGGTCAATTATAACCTGCGCATGACCTATCATACCCAATGGAATACTTCCTCTGTCTGGGCATGGGATGATTATCTCCGGTACCTGGATTATGCCGGAATGTACGAGTATCCCAGGCATTCCTATACCTACATTCAGGATTTTGAAAATTTTGGTATACCCGAAGTTTTTCCTGTCCGAACTTGTGTGCATTCTCCGATATGGGCAGGCTATGTCAGCAAATCCATCGAATTTAACACCTTGTTTTCCGGGAGACTGGATAATATTCTGAGAAAGCCGGTGAAAAAAGTGTCTGCCGATGTTTGGATAAACCCGGGTAAAAAACTGAAAACAGGAGCCCGGTTTGTTTGCAGAGTGGAAGACACTCATCATAAATTTTATTTTTTAAGGGATGTAAATATTGATGATTATCTGAAAGAGCCGGAGAAATGGTGCAGGATTTCAACTAACTTTGAGATTCCGGAATGGGTTGACCAGGCAAATACCATCAGTTTTTTAATCTGGAATCTTGCCAAAACCGACACAACGTATATCGATGATCTTAAACTAAGGTTTGAATAACCCTGACAAAACGCATGTATCTCATTAAGAAGAGCCTGTTCTTCCTGATCATACTACTCCTGGCCCTTCCGGCAATTCAGGAGCGTTTTCATTTAATTAAGTCAACTCCCCTGAAAGGCTATTTTGTTCCCTCGAAACAAGCCGGTTTCTCAATCTCTTCCTGGTTTGTTGGAGATTACCAGGACAGCTGGTCTGCTTATTTCAGAGAAAAAACCGGTTTCAGGGGTAGTTTTGTCCGTCTTTACAATCAGGTCGATTATTCTTTGTTTTCTGTTCCTCATGCCAGAAAGATCATCGTGGGGAAAAACGGCTATCTCTATAGTGACGAATATATCTCCGCGTATCTTGGTGCAGATTTTACCGGGAAACAATTCTGTGACGAAAAGGTAATGCTGTTAAAGAAGCTGCAGGATTTATTGTGGAGTGAAAAGAAAATTCTCCTGGTCGTGATCCTGACCCCGGATAAAGGAAATTATTATTCTGAATATATCCCGGACCGATTCATGAAGCGGAAAAAAGAACCTTCCAATTACAGCTATTATGCAGCCAGATGTGCAGAAGCCGGGATCAACCTTATTGATTTCAACTCCTACTTCAAACGTTTAAAAAACACACACCGGTTCCCTTTGTATCCGAAGACCGGGATCCACTGGACCACATACGGCGCTGTGCTGGCTGCTGATTCGTTACTGAAGTATCTCCGTTCAAAATTGAGTGGTCCTTTACCCTCTATGGTGATCGACGGCATTGATACAAGCGCCTTTGCTCGGAATCCGGATAATGATATCGAACAAACCATGAACCTGATCTGGCGGATACCAACCCCGGTCTATGCCTATCCGAAATATCATTTTATCTTCGGTACAAACCAAAAGAAACCTGCTGCCCTGTTCATCGGCGACAGTTTCTACTGGAACTGGTATCCGTGGTTCATCAGTAATATCTTCAGCAACCAGGAATTCTGGTATTACAACCAGGATGTTTTCCGTGAATCAAAAACTAAACAGACACAGGTTTCGCAGATCGATGTTACGGAAGCGATAAACCGGCAAAAAATCATCATTCTTATGCAGGTCAACGGAGCCAAAGGAAACATCGGGTATGGCTTTATCGATCTTGCACTCAGTGTGCTGGATCCCGCAAAAAGTGACGAACTGAGAAAAATGGGAAATGCCATCCGGAACAATCCCAACTGGATGAAACTGATCCGGCAAAAAGCGGCAAAAAACCATCTTTCAGTTGATGAACAGGTGAAGCTGGATGCACTATACATGCTTGACTTTCAAAAAATGGAAAATCAACAAACACAGAAGTAAAGAAATGGTATTCAATAGTAACTTGTTCCTCTTTTATTTTCTCCCGTTCTTCCTGATCCTTTATTATATGATCAGCAGAAAATACAGGAACTGGTTGCTTCTCCTTGTGAGTCTCTTTTTCTATGCCTGGGGTGCTCCCGCATTTGTTTTTGTGGTGATGGCTTCCGTTATGGTCGATTTCTTCGTGATCCGGAAGATGTCAGCCACGGAAAGGAAAATGGGAAAAGCACTTTTCTGGCTATCCGTTGCTATGAACCTGGGATTGTTGCTCTACTTCAAGTACATGAACTTTTTCGTGGATCAGATGAACATTATGCTGGGATGGCTGGGAAATAAACCTGCAGGTTGGACAAGGATACTGCTACCGATCGGGATATCCTTCATCACCTTCCAGAAATTGGCATATACACTGGATGTTTACAAAAAAAAGCATCCTGCCTTTGAGCGGATCCAGGATTATGCACTTTATATTTTCATGTTCCCGCAACTGCTGTCAGGCCCAATTGTACGTCCTGGTCAGATCTCCGGGCAGATCCGCGACAGGTCAGACCAGGAAACCATCAATAACAGATTGACCGGCTTTTACCGTTTCATGATCGGGCTTTCCAAGAAAGTGATAATCGCTGACACACTTGGTGCCAGCGTAAACGACATCTTCGCCCTTTCTTCAGCAGGGTTATCGACTGAAATGGCCTGGGTCGGTGCGGTTGCCTATACCTTTCAGATCTATTTCGATTTTTCGGGATATTCCGATATGGCCATCGGGCTGGCACGGATGCTGGGTTTCAGACTACCGGAAAATTTCAATAGTCCTTATGTTTCTCAAAGTATCACTGAATTCTGGCGGCGCTGGCACATGACGCTGTCGTTCTGGTTCCGCGATTATGTTTTTCTTCCGCTGGCTTACGCACTCTCCAGGAAACTGCCAAAAGAAAGGTATGCGGGGATCCGGACCGATTATATCCTTTACCTGATTGCAATTACGATTACTTTCCTCTTATGCGGTTTCTGGCATGGCGCGGCCTGGACTTTCATTATCTGGGGTGTCTACATGGGCGTTTTCCTTATTATTGACCGGCTTTTCCTGGTGAGATACCTTAAAAAAGCAGGGAAAATTCCTTCCATCTTCATTACTTTCCTGTTGCTCACCATCGGCTGGGTTATTTTTCGTTCTCAAACCCTCGATGATGCCTGGTTTTTCTTACGCCGGATGTTCCTGTTCAGAAGCGGTGATAACGTAATCTGGCTAAACCCGAAATTCTGGACGATGCTGGTCATTGCATTCGTATTCTCATTCTGGGGGGGATGGAAAAAAACGGAGGTGTGGATCGATAAGCTCTATTTGAACCCGGGAAAAACAAACCTGATCATATTTTCTCTTCTTTCGGTTATTTTGTTGATTCTGAATGCAGCCACTCTGACAGCATCAGGATTCAGCCCATTCATCTATTTTCGGTTCTGAAATACCCAACCTCCCTAAGACAGCCTTACGGGGGATGGGTTATATGGGTTTCACGCTTCAATGTCCGTGATGACTTTTTCAGGGATGTTGGCCACATCATAATGAAGGAAGGCAAGAAATGACTGGAATCCGAGAATGACCGGCAGACCTGCAAGAAGTACAGTGCCTGCAGTGGCCGGGTGCAGCGACTTGATACTTTCAATCCAGTGGATTCCACCAAAGATGAATCCGAAAGAAAAGAAAAGAAATGCTAAAACCAGTTCAAGAGAACCAATATTGAAATCCCTGAGAAAATAGGTATAAAAAATTCTTTTGAAAAGACAGTTCAGGTACTTAAAAGGAAACTGAAACAAAATTTTATAGATCCTGACGTTGCTTTTTTCATCTCCATATTCTGCTGGTATGGGAAAATCCCATACAACAGCACGGATGGTATTCAGACGGAACAACATGTCGCTTTCAAAAAAGAAACCCCGGTCGATTTTTTCCAGTGGCAAATATTTCAGTGCTGAGGCGCTGATCGCAGTGAATCCATTGGCCGGATCCATGATGTTCCAATACCCGCTGGACATTTTGCTGATAAACGATACCATCGAATTACCAAAGCGACGGATCGCTGGCATCTTTCTCAGGAAATAAAGATCATAAAACCGGTTTCCTTTAACATAATCCGCTGCGTGCCTGACAATCGGATCAATCATTTTCGGGATCAAGGATGGCGCCATCTGCCCATCCCCATCCAGTTTCACCATGATCCTGCAGCCATCCTCAAGGGCTTTTTTGTACCCGGTAATAACAGCGCCGCCCACACCAAGATTTTTCGGGTTGAACAACACGTCAACCCTTGGATCGGCACAATTTTCTTTAACAAACTTTCCTGTTCCTTGCGGACAGGCATCGTCAACGACATAGATCCTGCCGACTTCAGGGCCAATACCGGAAAGAACCCCCAGAATCTGGTCTTTGACATTAAATGAAGGAATGATTACTGCTATCATGGACTTTACATTTTACTTATGCTAAAGATGATTATTCTTTGTCAATCGAAACAAGTTTTTATCGGAGTTCATCCTTTCCACTCCTTTATCCAGGGAATTACCACTGAGCGTCTGTTTTAAATATGCCTTAAGAATTTGAGTCGTACGTTTTGAAAAATACCGTTGTACTTTCCTGAATTCACTGCGAATTTTATCTGTTTTTCTTTCTGATCGGTTATTGGAACGAATTCAAAATTACCAACCCCTTTTTGAAATTTATTAAATTCTCCTTCCGGAAAATGAAGTAAAGGTATCTTGTTCCAATAATAATTATGTTTGCTGTCTGATTCTTCAATCCCTAAACTGATTTCTGAATCATTATCTTTACAATAATCATTATCAAGTGAAACCTGGATGATGCCCACATTTTGAAATCCGGGAATTTCAGAACTATTGAGTCTGTAAAATACTTCAAACTTGTTTTTATTAACCATGATATTTCCAAGCGTAATTTCTTTTATCATTTTATAATTCCGGTAATCATATTTCTTTGTCCATAACAGGCCCTGGTACCTTACATCAGTCTTTAAAAACACTTTCCAGTATTTGTCTTTATTCATTAGACTCCAATGAAGAATAAAATTATCATATTGGTATGTCTGGATAATATTCACGGGTACCATTAAAAAAGAGAGGACAATGAAAACCAGTTTCATTATAACCGGTGCTTCATTTAACATGATTGCAAATGGAATAAAAAAGACCGTGTAAAAATCTATATACACCCTTAGTCCGTAACTATCATTATAAAACCAAGTCCACCATGAAGAAAGAATATAGGTCAGGATAGAAAAAAATGTAATCCAGGAAAAAGCCAGGTAATAGTTTCGTTTATATGCCAGAAACAAAATGCCGAAAAGGCACATGAATAATACAGGGGTATAGACGAAAAGTCCTTTTCTGTAACCGAACAGGATGTTGATGATTTGAGGGTCTCTGAAATTAAATCCTTCTCCCTGATATGAATAAATTAAAAAATGACCAGTTTGCAAATACCAAAGGAAACACTGTATGAAAAATATCCCGAAAACTAGTGATATACCCAGGAAAAGTTTAATCCGGTTACCGAATAATTTACTGATTCCATCTTTCAGGTTTTCTAAAGAACCTGCTAAGAAAGGTACAAATAACAGGATAATGAAATTTATTTGACGTAAAATCAGGATCAACCCCAGAAACAAGCAGGCAATGACAAAGTGATTTATGTTTTTCCTGGTAAAATATAATTTGGTAAAGTAGATGAAAGCAGTAATGGCGAATAACGAGTAAATATGGCTGAATCCGGCATCAAAATTTGCATAATTTGTAACGGATGTAGCAAAAACAAAAAATAATTGAGTTAATACAATAATGTACTTTTTTATGTTAAACAATTCGAGCGTTCGTTTCAGGAAAAAAAGACTCAGAAACAAATAAAATATTGCAGCATGAAATATTGCTATTTGAAAAGGCCGCTGATATCCATCCGTGAAATTTCCTTCAAGGTTTGTTGTCGTGAGTGTTGTCAGGAAAAAAGGCAGTTCTAAAACAGCTGTCCCACATGGATATTTATTTACCTTGAATGCTTTATAATTGATATATACACCGATCGTATTAATACGATTATAAATGCCTGAATTATTTTGGAGTGGAATATCCTTTCTTGCGAAATCGTGATGTATGAAAATTGAAGGCAAATAGTCGTAATAGCCTACACCGTCAGATTTAATGGTAGTATCAACATTTTTAAAATAATTATTAATTAAAAAAATTAAACAAAAGATGATGAAAACTTCAACAATGACAGCTTGTATGGAATGTCCGATGATTTTCTTCATATATATACCGTGAATGTTTTACCTGTCGGCAGATTCCAACACTTCCACTTTCAGATCATCAATATAAAAGACGGTTTTTTCAGGATTGTAAATATACACCTTCAGTTGGTCCTTTCCTGAATGGACAGGCAAAAGCTTTACTTCTTCCTCCACATGGTTCCATTGGTTTACTACAAGGTTCATCGAATGAAGGGTTTTAGTGTTGTAGTCATATGATTTCTCAGTATTCTCAAGAGAAATCACAAGGGTAGGCTGATCGATAGTAATAACGGAAGTAGAAAAGATTTCCAGCGATACTCTGATCTTTAGATTTCCAAAGCCCTGCATAAGATCTTTACATTGGATGGTAAAGCCTGGGCTGAATTCCGAAAAATCATCCATACGATACGACTGCTTACCCGAATGGGCAAAGATTGTAGTGAGTTTCGAGGCATTTATTCCCGCGCCGGTACTTTCAAAATCATTGAAAAACGATTTAATTTCTTTATAAGATTCTTCTTCCTGTTGCTTAAGAATTCTGAGCAATTCGGGGTTGTCAGACGACTGGCCGGCCGGCAGCTTCAGGAAGGCTAGTATTTCGTATTTCTGTCCACCCAGGGTTGTGATCTTCTTGATGGGTTCGAAGACCTTCAGCAGTTTGAAACGTTTGTTCATTAAGACAGAATCACGGGGTATCCCGTTTTCATTCGGACCGAAATGTGAATCCCATAACACGATGGAACTATCGGGAACAAATCCGAGAACCGGAGTGTTATATATGTGGTTCGATCGTTTTATATCGTATGGATTAATATCAAGATAAAAAGGTATTCTCAGATCCGCATAAAAGATCTTGCGTTTTGCATATTCAGAATCTTTAAACCAGCCGGCTACAACTTTAATAATCTTCTCCTCATCGCCAGGCTTAACCGGGAATTGATTGGTTTTAAAAGTCACGGTTATGATCCAGCCGCTGATTCCCGCCATGGCCAGGTACCTCATCCAAGGCATCGGCCCCAGTTTCTCATCAATGAAACTGTATCCTTTCAGACAGATCAGGGACGAAAGCGGTATGACAGATGTCATTACACGATAATAACCGACCGATCCGCCCAGCGCTTTCCAGTAAAGAATAGAATGCATGGCGAAAAAACCTACAAAAGGAGTAAGAATCAACACCAGCTCAAAGAAAGACTGCTGTCGGGTCACTTCTTTTTTTGAAAACAACCGGAAGAAAAGTACAATGAATCCAATGACCAGCAGAATCTCCAGGGGTAACCCGAAGATCATGTCGCGGTGATTGAAAAAATGCAATAAAGGCCCCGCTTCTTTATAGGTCGTGCTATGGATGGGATAAGGGAACCTGTGAACCAACCAGAGAAAGTCCTTGAAAAAAATTCCGCCAATGATCGTAAAGAGAAGGATCCCGGAAAACAAAAAGGGAATGGCCCGGTATTGTTTCTTTAAGAAAAAAGCAACCAGGAAGATAGGGTAGAAGATCATGGTTTCGGCCCTGGCAAAATAGATAAAGGATAGTACGACTGCCGACCAGATATATTTTTCACGGAAGAAAAAGTAAACCGAAAGGATCAGCATGAACCCGGCCAGAATCTCCGTCAGCGCGGTAAAGATCATGATGAAGTAGATAGGAGCGAAACTGATCATCACGAAAACCAGTACAGAAGGAGAATATCCTAGTTTTTTGGCTGTCAGGTAACTGATCCATAAAGTCAGCAAAGCAATGATGATGTTGAACACCTTGATGCCATCGAAACCGAACTGGGCAAAAGGAGAACTGAGAATGGTATAAAAGGGGCGCCCCCATCCGTCGAGAAAAAGTTCAGGATTTTGAAAAGAATACCGGGCAATAAAATAATGGTTGATGTTGTCTGCCCCGCCGGTATACCCATCTGACAAGAACGATATAGTTAAAAAAAGAACCGAAAGGGAAATTAATAGAAAAAAAGTAAAGTATTTTTCGATCTTCTGGTCAGGCATAGCAAACAAAGATAATAATAAACCCAATTCTTTATTTTTATGGCGACTCAAAGACGCTATCGTCACCTGATTGGTCTCTTTCTGTTACCCTCTTAGCTCCATTATGGAATTTGTTTAACTTTGGTCATACGATTCGGTTCATTTGACTTTTATTTCTGCTTTTTTATGGATATTTCCAGTTCGTTTTCTTTCTAAATCTGAACGATTTTTATGAGATTCTCTAAAAACCTTTCATTGTTAGTCCTGGTAACGATTGGAGTGATTCTTTCCATTTACAGGATCACGAATGTAAATACGAGAGAAATATCATGGGATGTACTTGGATACTATTTACCGTTACCCGCTATTTTTATTTATAGTGACCCGATGTTAACCAAAACAGATTGGTTAAAAAAAATCAATGATGAAAAAAAATTAACCGGAACACTATACATGGTATCAACAACAGATAAAGGCGAGCCTATGTACTTTTTTCTGTTTGGTATGGCTTTCTTTTACTTTCCCTTCTTTTGTATTGGACATATTTTCGCTTTGTTTTCAGGGATAGCCGATGGATTCAGTCTTCCTTACCAATATGCACTGGTTATAGGGGGAATCATGTTCACGCTCATCGGACTGTTTTATTTACGGAAGAACTTAAAATATTTCTTTTCCGAAGGCATTACTGCCATTGTAATGTTAATCCTTGTTTTTAGTACAAACTATATCCATCACCTGACGCTTAAAAATCTGGAACCCGTGAATGTATTATTCATGTTGGTTAATATTGTTCTATGGTATACCATAAAGTGGCACGAGCAACAGAAACTAAAGTTTTTAATCATAACGGGGGTTGGAATTTCGCTCATGGCATTGATTAAGCCGAGTGAAATCATCATTTTACTGATACCAGTGCTCTGGAATCTTCATTCGGGAGAAAGTTTTAAGGAAAAGATTCATTTAATCCTGGATAAAAAAAGGCAATTGTTTATCACAATAATAATATGTTTGCTTTTAGCAATTCCGCAACTACTTTATTGGCTTGTAAAAACAGGATTCCCAATTTATGATAGTTATAAAAATCCGGGAATTGGTCTGGATTTTTTATCGCCGCATATCGTAAATGTTTTATTCAGCTATCGGAAGGGTTGGTTGCTTTATACGCCCGTAATGGTATTTTCTTTAATAGGGTTTTATTTTCTTTATAAGAGTAATAAAAAGATTTTCTTTGCTCTCTTTGCCTATTTTATCCTTTCCTTTTACATCATATCAAGCTGGAGTGAATGGTGGTATGGTGCAGGGTTTTCCAATCGGCCATTAATTACAGTATATCCTGTATTGGCAATAAGTTTAGGATATTTTTTAGTTAATATAGGGAAAAAAGGAACAATTGTAAAATCGGTTTTTCTAACATTTGTCTTGTTCTTAACATTTCTGAATCAGTTTCAGTGGTGGCAACTTAAAAATTATGTACTTGATCCGTATCATACCACAAAAGGATACTATTGGGCAACATTTCTTAGAACAACTGTTCGCATGGAGGATAAGAAATTTCTATTAATTAATCGGGATTTTAATGGAAAAATGTCTTTTGATAATCCTAATGAATACCGTTTATCGATGATGCAGGAATTAACTTTTGAAGATAAGCGCAACGGGGATGGCATTGTACGGGACGAAAATGGTAATAATTTTTACAGGTTATCTCAAGACCAGGAATTCGCTTTAACACGGCAATTTATGTATAGTGAATTAACAAAGAAAGACCATTTATGGGCAGTTGTCAGTTTTAATGTGCGATATCCGGAAAAGAATGAAGATCCATTGCCATGCCTTGTTACTACTATGGAGCACAAAGGGAAAAGTTATGGATATGCTGGTTTTGAAATTAAACCAGACTCCATCCAAAGTCAATGGGTAAAATGCAGGTTTGAATATCTGACTCCTGAGATCCGCAATGTTAAAGATGATCTGAAAATATATATTTGGAAAAGGGGCAAGGAAAGTTTTGATATCGATAATTTTAAAGTAGAGATTTTTGAAAAAATTTCAAATTAATGTGGATGCTGTTTATGAAGATGACGATGAACAAAAAACACAAAAAGCTTCTTCAATTTTTCCTTGTTTTGCTTTTTCTCATTGTTCTGATTGTGGCAGGTAAAACCTATCTACCTGTCGGGAAGATTTTCCACTTTTCCCCAACAAATAAGGAGAGGTTTGTGAATCATCGTCAGATCCACAACGAATTGTCGAACAATCTTTCTTTTGATTTTGAAGTAAACCCGAATTCGGTAACACCGTCAGGATTATACAAAGGGATAGCACATTCAGGGCAATTCTCAGCGAAGGTTTTTGGGAAGAACAGTTATAGTCTCAACATTGAGAGGAAGGTAGCCGAAACCGGCACCAGTAACCTTAAAACCATTGCTATCAGTTCGTGGGTCTTTATCTTTCCAACCAAATCTAAAGTTATTTCTGATCTTGCCCTGGCAATTTCCAACGAACTGGGCGTGAATATAGCCTGGAAAGGGGTTAAGGTGAAAGGGAACGAAATTCCCATGGGAAAATGGTTCAAGGTTAGTGGGTTGTTCGATCTTTCGGACATTCGCATGAAACCGGATTACAAGATACAGGTCTATTATTGGAATAACAGCAATACTGATATTTTAGTGGATGATTTTTACATAGTTTTTGGCGGCCCGAAACCCCATAAAGGAGATTCCACGCTGGTCGACCTGACCCATAGGGTTCCGTTTACCCCGAAATTCAATTTCCCTCCTTATCCTTTTCATCTTTTCAGGAAAGAAGAGATCAACAACGAAAACTCATCCTTCCTTATAAGATATGGGGAAAAAAAAGAAGGCAATATCAGTCCCTACGACCGAATCTTTTCCGGGCATTTTATCTCAGATAACCGGGGAACGGAAGATTTGCTTGTGATCAATAAAGCAGGGAAAGTTGAATTTTTTACATTTTGCAGGGATGATAAAGCGTTCCGGAAAATAACCCCTGTGCTACCGCCTGGTTTGCAGTCCTTCTTTCAATCAGCCGAAATTATTACCGGTTGCTTTTCTGGTGGCGGCACTGCACAGATCCTTCTTTCCGGCTCCAAAGGCTTATTGGTTGGTGAATTTGTAAAGGTCAGAGATGCCTGTTCCGGGGCTGTTGTACAGGGATCATTTAAAACCTTATTTAAAACCACAAGCAATCCTTTTCACGCTGGCACCACACATTTGATCGCTGCCGACCTGGATGGAAATAAAATCACGGAAATCCTGGAAACCGCTGAAAATGGGTCGTGGAAAGTATACCGGTTCAAAAATGGGGGAAAAGAACCCTTGACGGTTCTGGCTTCGGGAGACAACGACCCGCTGAAACAGTGGAATTCCCGGCAGAACATTTTTAAGATCACACCCGGCCGGTTCCTCCAGAAATATCCGCAGGATATCCTGCTAACTGTTTCCGGGGAGAAAACAAAACCCGGTTATTCCTGGTCACTCCTGCGGTTCAATCCGTCAAGCCGTTCGTTCATCCCTTGCTTTAATGAAAAACAAAACCACCTCGGAAAAACTATCGGTCTGGATACCCTGAAACCCGGGGACGAAATTTTCACCGGAACATTCGACAACAGCGGGAAGATTCAGGTTTTCCGCTATAATCGCGACTGGCGTTATGATCTCAAGGAGATCCGGTTCAACGACTCCACCTTCCAGATCATCGCCAACATAGACTTTGCAGGTTATGAAAATGACTTTAACCCGAAATACTATGAAATTCTCCGGCTGGTGCCAGCGATGCTGGTAAACCCCGGGTTGATATCCTTTCTTGTAATCGGGAAAAACTGTAAGAATCAGGATCCGAAGGAAAAAGAATGTAAGGAATTCATTGACCTTCCGGGTTTGCCGGGTACCATCCAGATCTATTCGTTAGAGAAAGCTGAATAATGACACATCTTGTTAATCAACATCGCGAAATGAAATTTACAACACCTCCCTTCAGGCTGATCTTGTTTGTCATTACCGGCATAACTTTCTTTTTCCTGATGAGTTGCAGCAATGCCCCGAGATCTGTTGAAACCGTTTCCGAACAATTCATCATCCGCGATTTTGACCCGGTAGCCAATTGGCAGATCGTTACGGCTGGAAACGAAATCCAGGCGGTGAACTGCAATAAATCCATCATCCTTGATTATTCTAATGCCTTGGAAGAAGGGTTTATCATCCCTACGTTGAACCAGGTAAAAGAAGGACAATTTGAATTCTCCTTCTACCTAAAAAATACCGGGAAAAATCCACAGAAATTCTACTATAAGATCTTTTATCAGAACGAATCCTACAAATTCCCCGAAATAGATGAAACCGATTCCACAAAACAAAACATCTACGCCTGGGAGAATTTTTATGGGAGTTGGGAAGATGTTTCCCAGACCTTTAAGGAAACCGGTGATATTCCTGCCGACAATGAGTTTCATCCGGTCAGCGATCATTTCCGGATTGTCGGCAACCCGAGAAATGAGCAACGTTATTATGCAGATGGAAAAAACGACCGGTGGAAACGAAATCCCCGGGTGGGAAAATACAGTTTTCTTTTGGTTGTGACAACCGCCGACAACATCAGCGAAAAAAAGATTCCCCAGGGTGTCCAAAATATTTCGGGCATGGAAAACGGTTCTTTTATTCATCCTTATTTTTATTTCCTTCACGGGTATGGCAGGAAACTGACAAATACCGTCGTCCAAAAGTCGCTGAACTACCTGAAGGTAATTGCAAAACCGGATCCCGGCGCCGGCATTTATATCGCAAATGCAATCTTCGACCCGGCTCATGCCACAAAATACTATTGCAAAACCTGCGGAACGGATTCAAACCTTTATCATACGGCACCCTTTGAGCAGTTTGGCCATTATATTGATCCTTCCACGCAGATGAATAATATCCCGGTTATTGCAGATGTCCTGAAGGACAATTATTCGAAAATGGACTACAACTGGAACCGTCGTTTCTTTACAAAGGAAGAACTGATCGGCACAATCCCGACGGTATCCAAAGATCCTTGTAAAACAGTTTCTTCCGACCCGGTTGATCATAAGATCGTGATTCGGAACCCGGGATGCGAATATGGAAAATGGGCAAAGGAAAACGTGGGCGTACGATCCCGTCATGGTTTCACCTATGGAAAATGGACGGTTAAGGTGAAACTCACGGAACTGCTGAACCGGAATAATCTCTGGAACGGATTGACTAATGCGATCTGGCTTATCACGCAGGACCAGGCGGAGTGGAACTTTCGCCGCGACTGCAACAAAGAAGGGTATATGGCCAATTATTATGGTGGGCAGCAGGATAAAAGGGTGAAAAATGTCGGCTATTCCGAAATCGATTTTGAGATCCTGAAAACCGTTCCTTATTGCCCATCCTATATGCTTCCCCCGGCTTATAACAATGGGATCGATGACCAGGGTCACATCGGAAACTGGAATGTTCCCTTCCCGGAAGAGATCCTTGCGAATGATGATAAGATCGAAGTATGCTGTACCAACTGGGATATGGCCTGCTGGGAGCCCCGCGACTTTAATGATGGTTGCCAAACTATATCCTATGGCGGACAAACATTCTGGGCACACCGCTGGGACAAGGGTTACAGGGCACTGACAGAAAAAACATCGGAACCCGATGATGAGCTTTTCGGAAAAGAGTTCTATTATTTCCAGATCGACTGGGAGCCCAAGGAGATCATCTGGCGTATCGGGCCGTCAAAAGATAAACTCCGGGTTGTAGGTTATTTAAATAATACCAATACATCCATCCCTAATAATCAGATGTTACTGATCATCTCCCAGGAATTTCACAACACCAAATGGTGGATCGGTTCTCCATACCTGCAGGATAATACCCCTTTTCCGAAAAATGATATCGTAGGGGAGATTTATGAAATGACGATCGAATAAAAATTTTCAGTTAAACAAACACAACTCCCATGAAAATCATTGTTCTCGGTGCCGGCCTCGTCGGAGGCCCGATGGCCATAGACCTGGCAAAAGATCCTCGTTTCGAGGTGACACTCACCGACCGGAATCCAGCTTCATTTGCAGACTTAGGAGCAAAATTTCCCATCGTGACCTTGCAGAGGGATCTTTCAGATCCGGTAACTATTCACGACCTGGTAAAAGACTATGACATCGTGCTCAATGCACTCCCGGGCTTCATGGGATATAACACATTTAAAACGGTCATCGAAGCCGGGAGAAACATTGTGGATATAGCCTTTTTCATCGAAGATCCCTTTCAAGTGGACGAGATAGCGAAGAAAAACAAGGTAATTGCCATCATGGATTGCGGTGTGGCTCCCGGGATGTGCAACATCCTCATCGGTTATGCGGACCACCTGTTGGATGAAACGGAAGAGGTGCTTTATTTCGTGGGCGGGCTCCCTGAGATCCGCGAATGGCCTTACGAATACAAAGCCGTTTTTTCTCCTGTAGATGTAATTGAAGAGTACACACGCCCCGCAAGATATATTGAGAACGGAATCCTTGTGACACGGCCTGCATTGTCTGATCCTGAACTTATGAACTTTCCGGGGATCGGTACACTTGAGGCCTTCAATACCGACGGACTTCGGTCATTGGCTTTCACTGTCAAGGCAAAGAACATGAAGGAAAAAACCCTCCGCTATCCAGGCCACATAGCGAAGATGTCCCTGCTTCGGGAAACAGGCTTCTTCAATCAGGATCCTGTGGAGATCAATGGACAAAAGATCCGTCCGATCGACATGACCGCAAAACTGCTTTTTCCGCTATGGAAACTAAAGCCGGGCGAAGTTGATATTACCGTCATGAAGGTAGTAGTCAAAGGAAAAAAAGGAGATAAAACCCTTCAATACACCTGGGATCTTTTTGATAAATACGATCCGGTTACTGCCATTCATTCCATGGCGCGCACCACAGGTTATACCGCAACGGTCGCCGTGCGGATGATTGCCGACGGGCTCTACAACCGGAAAGGAGTCTCCGTCCCCGAATTTATCGGACAGGATCCTGCCTGTGTGAAATATATGATTGAGGGATTGAAGGAGAGGGGCGTGATCTATAAAGAAACCATAAATGAATTGTAATGAATCCGGCTCCTAAAAATCGTCAATATTCACTTTCTTCTTCCGTTTCGGGCCCTCGTATTTATTGCAATCGAATTCCACTTTGATCCCTTTTGAGGGTGCATCGAAATCCCGTTTGGAAATCCTCAGTAACGGATCCGCATATACTTTTTTCATGTAATAGGCCCAGATCGGCAAGGCCATGTTGGCTCCCTGTCCCAGGTCGATCGAACGGAAATGTGCCGCCCGGTCATCGCACCCGGTCCATACTCCCGTAACCAGGTCGGGCGTGATGCCCATGAACCAGCCATCGGATTGATTCTGGGAAGTACCGGTTTTTCCTGCAACCGGGTTGTCGAACCCGTATTTGAATCGCAAGCGGGTGCCCGTACCGCTTTCCACAACGCCTTTCATCAGCATGATCATCAGGTAAGCCGTGCCTTCGCTGATGGCTTCATTTTGTTTGGGGACAAATGCCTCGAGCACGTTCCCGTTTTTATCTTCGATCTTGGTGATGAATATCGGTTCAACGTAAACGCCTTTATTGGCAAAGGTTCCCATGGCCCCGGTCATCTCGTAAAGGGTCAGGTCGGCCGAACCCAGGGCAATGGAATAAACTGCAGGAATATCACTGGTTACGCCCATCTTGCGGGCGATCTTAATCACATCCTGGGGCGAAAATTTTTTCATTAGCTGGCCGGAGATCCAGTTGTTTGAATAGGCTAGCGCCCATTTCAACGGAACCTCTTCGCCGAGCCGTTCTTTGTTTTCATTCTTCGGGGCCCAGATATCCCCGTTGGGAAGCTCTATCACCGGTTGTACGTTCGGGTATAACGTGCAGGGGTTTTCACCCTCCTGCATGGCCAACGTATAAAGGAAGGGCTTGAAGGTAGATCCTACCTGGCGTTTGGCAAACTTTACATGATCATACTGGAAATACCGGTAATCAATACCGCCTACGTATGCTTTCACGTATCCTGAATGGGGATCAACCGACATCAGTCCGGATTGCAACAGGAACTTGTAGTACCGGATCGAATCCATGGGCGTCAGCACGGTATCAATATCTCCTTTCCAGGAAAAGATGGTCATTTTTGCCGGTGTGTTAAAGATTCGCAGGATCTCCGCATCCGGTGTGTTACGGGTTTTAAGGTGGAAGTACCGTTCCGACCGGCGCATGGCCTGCAGCATCAGATTTTGTATTTCCTTTGCCTTGTTCTTTTCAAAAACGAAAGGTGCGTCCCTGACTCCTTTCCAATGGCGGAAAAACGAAGGCTGAAGTTCTTTCCCCAGGTACTCCTTCACAGCCTCCTCTGCATATTGCTGCATCCGTGAGTCGATGGTGGTATAGATCTTCAACCCGTCCCGGTAAAGATTGTAAGGCGAACCGTCCTCTTTCTCATGATTTTCGCACCAGTCGTTCAGCACACCGCGGATGTATTCCCGGAAATAGGTGGCCAGCCCTGCCGTGTGATCCTGGATCCGGTAATGCGTCATGTCCATCGGGAGGGCTTTCAGCGAATCCAGCTCGTGTTCGTTCAGGTAATCGTATTTCTCCATTTGTGTCAGCACGGTATTCCTTCTCTCTAGTGCCCGCTGAGTGTTCCGCACAGGGCTGAACCACGTAGGCGCCTTGAGGATACCGATGAGGACGGCTGCTTCTTCGGCTTTCAGATCTTTGGGTTCTTTGTTGAAAAAGGTTTTGGCTGCCGATTCGACCCCGAAAGCCTGGCTCCCGAAATCAACGGTATTAAGGTACATGGCAAGGATCTCATCTTTCGAATAATTGCGTTCCAGTTTGATGGCAGTAACCCATTCTTTGAACTTAATGATAATGGTTTCGAAAAAATTCCGGTCTTTCTTTCGCGGGAAGAGATTTTTTGCCAGCTGCTGGGAGATGGTGCTTCCTCCTCCTTTGTTCGAGCCGGTGATCATCCCGAAAGCGACACGGAAGATGGCTTTGATGTCGACACCTGAATGTTTTTCGAACCGCGAATCTTCAGTGGCGATAAGGGCATTGATCACATTTGGGGAGAGTTCCCTGAAATGAATATTTGAACGGTTCTCGATATAATATTTACCGAGGGTCACATGGTCGGAAGAATAGATTTCAGTAGCGAGGTTGCTCTTGGGGTTTTCAAGTTCCTCAAAGCTTGGCATTTTTCCGAAGATCCCGAGGGAAATAAACGAGAACAAGAGAAGAAAGAAAAAGATCACGCTAACACCGGTGATCCAGAATACCTTGATGAACTTTTTTTGAGTCTGGGGTGAAATTGAACTTTTTTTTCCTGGCATCTTTTTATCTGGCTTGTTTTTCAATCCTGATTCCGACATCCCTGATCCCTTTCAGCTCTTTCACCCGCATGGCCTGTTCCAGTTCAAAACGATAATTCCCTTTTCGTGGAAAACCAATCGCCCTCTTGAAAAGAAACCGGTTGAATTTCAGGTTCCCGGGTCCGGATCCGCGCCATTTCCCATCGGGATCGGCTAGCTGGCATTCAACGGTATCCGTGGCTGTTTTGCCACCGGGAAGTGTAGTATGTATGAAAAGATAAAGGTTGCTGTATGGATAAACGCCATCATTTCTGACATTGAGGTAAAAGTCGTAATGCGCAAGGGTGTCGGCAATGTTCACAGTGAATGACGGAGAATTCGTATTCATCCAAACGCCGTTTTCAAGGCTTTTATTTTCTTCGAAGAACCTTTTTGAATCGCAGGAAGCCAGGAAAATCACCAGGAATGCCAGGGAAAAAAAGAAAAGATTCCGGTTCGGGAGCATGTTGGCGGATTTACGAAAATGGGTTTACAGGTTGTCAAAACGGGTAAGGTCATCCTGCCCTACAACATTTTCAAAATCAGCTTTCGGCTCGGAAATGTGTGCAAAATTTTCCAGCTTCTCCGGCAAATTCCCAGCCTTGTTATCCTCGATGACCTGGATTACCTGCGCAACGGGGATAGCCATGAAATTCGAAGGATCGTTCACATAGGTGTACCACATCAGTTTCCGGAAAATATCGGTCTTCTGGTAAATGGCATCTCCTTTACGGGTTTTCAGTACCACCTCCACATCAGGGAAACCCTTCAGGGCATCCTGGTAAGTTTCGAATTCATAATTCAGACAGCATTTCAGCTTCCCGCATTGCCCGGCCAGTTTCTGCGGATTCATAGAAAGTTGCTGCACCCGCGCCGAATTGGTGGTCACCGAATGAAAGTCATTCATCCAGGTGGCACAGCAGAGTTCCCTCCCGCACGAGCCGATACCCCCGAGGCGGCTTGCTTCCTGGCGTGCGCCGATCTGCCGCATCTCGATCCGTACCTTAAATTCTTCTGCAAGGATCTTGATCAGTTCACGAAAATCCACCCGGTCTTCAGCCGTATAATAGAAAACAGCCTTCGTGTTGTCGCCCTGGTATTCCACATCATTAATCTTCATTAGCAGGTTCAGGTTCATGGCGATCTCGCGGGCCTTATACATCGTGGAGGTCTCCGATTCAACGGCAGACACCCATTTTTCAATATCCGTAAGCCGGGCTTTCCGATACACCTTCTTAATCTCAGGCGACCGGAGATCCACTTTTTTCTTGCGCAACTGGAAACGAACGATTTCTCCTGCCATGCTTATAATGCCGATATCATGCCCCGGCGATGCTTCCACGGCAACAATTTCGCCCACCTCAACCGACATATCCGAAGGCAGCCGGAAAAAATCTTTCCGGTTATTTTTAAACTGCACTTCCACGAGGTCGATCACCTTGAACCCCACTGGCAGCGGAAGGTCGTTCAGCCAGTCGTGGGTGTCGAATTTGCTGCAGTTGTGCTGAAATACCTTATCATTTTTGTGATAAAGCTTCGGAATTTCACAGCATCCACGGGTGAAGAAAGGGTTTACGGCCGGGACAGGTGCAGGTGCAAATACAGATAAAGATGCAGGTGCAGATGCAGGGTCAGGTGCAGGTGCAGGGATATTTTGGGTGCCATCTTTGGGTTCGGGATCCATAATACAAAAATACAAAAAAATGAATTAAGGCTCCCGGTTTACTTTTTCCTTACTTCCTGGAACAGGCGGGCAGCCTTCAGGGACACATCAAGAAAAAGCGTCTGGGGATGGGCATTCCGTTCTACATGATACAACGCCGTGTTGAACAATTCGTAGAAACGGGCATAGTTGGAAGGATTGATATACGAAGAGATCTTTTTCAAAAATTTCAGTTCTTCCCCTTCTGCCGTCACTTGTTCTTCATCCCCGAAATCCAGGGTGGAGCAGACCCCGATCACCTTCAGGGCATACAACAGGAAGTCCTTCTGGTTTTCCCTGCCGATCCGGGATATCTCACCCGAAAATCCCACCAGGTCAATGATCTTGTTATCGAAACAGAGGAGCATCCAATTCCGGAAAGTCGTAAAATTGAACTGATCCTCTTCGATGTGCTGCAGGCGGTTCAGAGCTTGTTTCAGGTTGCCATAGGACTGCCGCGCGATGATGCCAGCCTCCCGTTCCCCGACCGCATGTTTCCCGATAAGGTAAGCGGTAAGATCATTGACCCCGATTTTCGGAATTTTAACCAACAGCGTTCGCGAACGGACGGTACTGATAACCTGGTCGGGATCTTCGGTGATCAGGATGAACAACGTTTTGTCGGGAGGTTCCTCAAGTATCTTCAGGATCTTGGGCGCTGCGGAATAATATAGTTTTTCCACCATCCACAGGATCATCACCTTGTATTCCGATTCATAACTTTTATAGCTAAGGGTATGGATGATCTCGTTGCAGTCGTCGGCATTGATGATCCCCTGTTTGTTCTCCATCCCGATGAATTCGTACCATTCATGCAGGTTAACATGATAATCGTTCCCGATGAGGAAGGCCCGCCACTCTTCGAGAAAGTCGTTGCTCTTGGGTTTTTTTGTGATTTTTTTTGTGGTGGATATGGGAAGGATGAAATGAAGGTCGGGATGAATCAGCTTCTGGTATTTTATACACGAAGGACAGGTTCCGCAGGAGTCGGGATGATCACCGGAACTGCGGTTCTGGCAATTGATGAACTGCGCATAGGCGATGGCCAGTGCCAGTTTCTCATTGCCTTCGGGGCCGAAAAACAGCTGGGCATGGCTCACACGATGATCCAGAACCGTATGGATCAGTTTCTTCTTGATCACTTCCTGCCCGATGATTTCGCTGAACCGCATGATGTACACCTTAAAACCGGAAGCAAATTTATGGGTTTTCCTGGAGGAAAGGACCTCGTCCCAAAGAAATTCATCCCGGCGTCATTGCACGCTTAAAAAGCATGCACATGAAACAATCTCCACCGGCACGAACCGGATCAGTTCATACATAAGGTTTTTTATTTCTTCATTTTTCACTGCCCTCCTGCCGGTTATTAAACTATTCTAACTATTTTTATTCAAATTTTACTTCCTAAATGACGAAACTTATCAGATAAATAACAGACAACTATGAAATATTTGACCCTCTTTATTATAGTTATTGCTCTTGGTTTTTTGGGATTTAGCAGTTTTCAGCAGCAACAGAAAACCCAAAACAGACCGGGATGTTCTATTGTCAATAGTGAAATGGTTTTTCAAAAAAAATTCTTTCCATTTGATTTTAGTGACTATAACACACGTAAGTTATTAAAATATTTTAAGCGTGGCGCAAAAGTCGATAGCATTAAAAAAAACATTGATGGATATATTACTACAGAATTTAAATTCTACGACGGACTTTCTTCGATAATTTTTTTCGTTAAACCTTATGATAAATCAGACAGATACTTTTATTTACAAGATTCGAAGATTGAAACGAATTTTCTTCAATTTAAGAATGGCTTCAAAATCGGAATGAGCAAAAGCGAATTTTGTAAAGCTGCAAATTTTAGCATTGCAATATGTGATACATTTCTGATTCAGGAAGGGAAAATGGCGACAAATTATTATTTTATTTTTAAGAAGGACAAACTAAAGAACATCAGGATCCAGGTTTCCGAATAAGAAATATATGGTGAAGAAACAATCAATTCAAAAGGGAGATTTACAGTAACTAATTTAATTGACCTCGACCCCCTGCCTGCCGGCAATTAGGGGGGCGAGGTGGTTGGGCTAAATTCCCCGTCCCGAGTATTCAGGACCTTGGGTTTAATAGTTTAATTTCCAGATTTTTTTACACTTGTAATTCGTAGACAAACCCCATGAGGCTGCACCGACTCCCGTTTCTATTCTTCCTGTTCAGCTTGTTTATCTTTTCTTCCTGTGAATATAAACTGAAAGGAGATTATTTTAAGGACCTTAACGCAGAACCCCCTTCCAATGTCCTTATTACAATTACCGGGCACTCCGATACGCTGGTGGCAACCAGTAACGAATCTTACAAAGTGCAGGTGAGCTGCGGAAACCGGACGGTTCTGTTTTACCGGCTTTACATCGACGGCGTTCAGAAGAACTTCAAAAGTGTCACCAGCAATGACTTTTATATTGAACCCATGACTTATACCGATTTGGATGGTGTTTACAGGATGACTATTGAGGCAGGGATCAATACCGGCTCAGGCAGTATCGGAGATGTATTGGGCACCGAAGGGTATCTGATCAGCAAGGACTTCATACTGGTTGTCCTGCGCGAACAGAGTTCATTTTATCCCAATCTGCAATTCAACCGGATCAATGGGACGATGAAAGTCGTCCTGGATGTACCTTCAGACATACAGAATGTTAAAAAGGTCACATTCTCAAAATCAATAACAGGCTCACCTCCCGAAGTCTTTGCCACTGTATATGGAACCAATCATTATGAGGCCATCGATCCTTCCTATGTTGGTGAATCTTCAAATTATAGTGTACAAACATATGTTGGCAATTCTGCGGGAACGATATTTATCCCTTTTGTAAACGGGAGCACAAATGCTTCTTCAGATCTGCCCGACATCACTGCCGGTGCATCCGGGCGGGGATTTCCTTTGCTCACATGGAATAAAACACATTACACCTCCAACTGTGGAAGCTACCGTATCTATGCAATCCCAACCGGGTCATCCACGATCCAGTTCATAGGGTCGGTAAGTAATATCAACGATACCGTGTATGAAGTGACAGGAGCCTCATTCCCTGGTTTTTATTTGTTTCATGTTGCACCCGCTCCTGTTCAGCTTCCGTCCTACTTTACTGACGCAACGGCCTGGAATTATTTCTCCCATGAAGTCTATACCGACGTGGGTTTGAATTCTTTTCACTTCGACCGCTTCCTGACGCCAAACGGACCATTTATTTACTACACCAATTCATCGGATGTGATTAACGAATATTCTGTTGAAACCGGTACAATAACAGATGTGATCACTACCTCCTCCGGTTGGTTTTACACCTTCGCTGTTTCTCCCAATGGAAAATACCTGCTCGCCGCCACCGGCGCATCTGATTTCTCTTACTTATTTTACGATCTAACGACGAAGCAGTCGACTTGGGTTCCGAGCAGCCAGATAATCGGGACAGGGGCAGTGACGGGGATCATCTCGGTCGCAGATAATGGTCTGGCATCCATAATAACGGGCAACAAAGTCGTGGTCTATGATTTCCTGCACCAGAGTTCTGTAACACAACAACTCCTGCTTTCGGATGGAGAACGTACCGTGATCTCTGCAGATGGGCAGTACATTTTTGCCGAAACAGAGTTCCTTTACCTCTATAAACTTGTCTCCGGCACTTTGCAACAAAAATGGTCATCATCAGGATTTTCCGATACAATAAAATACTATACGTTTGATCCCAGCCAGCCTGCAAAGGCTAAAATCTTTATCGATCAGACATTTTATACAAAGAATTGCGAAAATTGGGTCACAGAGGGAAGTTTTGCATTGGATATCGGCGACATCCGTAATATTGATTTCACAAATGGACACATACTAGGAAACACCTCGACTTATTTCAAGGTCTTTGATCTTAATACCGGGAGCCTTCAATTTCAGAACCCAACGAGCCAGAATTTAGTAACCTTTGATCTGCGAATAAAGAAAAATACGGTTTACCATTACGGCGGTAAAAAACTCATTATTTTCTAGAACAATGCCTCGATACCTGCTTATCGTTCTGCTGACCATAGCTACCTGCCTGCAAGCACAGGCACAACAGGTAGAGTTAATGTTCTCTGTTGGGCTGGCAAGCTATTCAATGCGCGATTTGAAAAAAATGAATTCCGGTCTTCAGTCGCAAGTTCCATTCGAAACCAAGGTCACAGACAATTTCCCGATGACCCTTCAACTTGGCGGGCAATTTGCAGTTCAGCTTAGAAAACTCTATAAAATGGGCATTAAATATGCGTATAATTCGACCGGAAGCCGCATTGCTGCCAGCGATTATTCCGGAAGTTACCGGTTCGACAATGTGCTCAGCGGCCATACCATTGGAATGATTAACAGTTTTCTTCTTTTTGAACACAAGGCGTTCCGCGTCGACATCCAGACAAACATCGGTTTGGTTGTATCGATCCTGAAAATGAAGGAGGATCTGCATGTGGTTGACACTACAATTTCCACATCCGCTCATTATTCATCTGTAGGTCTTTTCTTTGAACCACTTACTGAGGCAACCTACCAATGGAAATCTTTTAAAGCCGGAATATTCTTTGCATATTTTATCAATCCGGGAGGAAAGATCACAAACGAGAAGAGACAGAAAACCACATCGACAACAAGCTGGAGTGGTTTCCGGTTCGGGATCGTGATTGGCATTCACCAACTAAACCGCTGATAACAAGACTACGACACAAAGAAATATTTTCAGTATGGCGGAAAGGCGATAATCAGTAAAATTGGCTGAGCAAATCTAATTTAAATTTTTGTGGCCGGCATTGGAAATTCCTGCTGGAGAAATTTCTTAAAAAAAACTAATCATGAAACACCTTCTTACTTCCGTGTTATCCTTTGCAATGATCTTCTCAATAACTACTTGCTTTGGTCAGAATAAACTGAACCAGGCATTATCGAAACCTGCCGGTATTACCAAGTTGAAAATTGAATATACCCCGATTACGAATCTTCCTCCTGCAATCGGAAACCTGGCAGATCTGAAAATACTCTATTTATTCAAGAATGGACTGGATTCACTACCGGCCGAGATCGGAAATTTGAAGAACCTGGAGACACTTGTTATCAGCAGCAATAACCTTAAGTCAATCCCTTCATCAATCGGGAGATTGACGAAACTGAAAAAACTTTCATTGAATCACAATCAGCTCAAATCCCTGCCTCCTGAAATCGGTAATTTAACGGAATTAAAGGAATTGTATCTTGAATACAATAACCTCGAAAAACTTCCTCCTGAAATAGGGAAGCTAAAAAACCTTGAATTTCTTTATCTGAATGACAATAACCTGAGAAGTATTCCCCGGGAGATCGGGAACCTGGAAAACCTAAGGTTCCTGGTAATCGGAAAAAACAGCCTCACCAACCTTCCCGACGAGATCGGTAACCTTACCAGGTTACATGAATTAAATGTTGCCTATTGTGGTCCGATGGTGAGAATTCCCGAAACCATCAGTAATTGCAAAAGCCTGGAATACATTTATGTCGACAAATCCATCCTGTTGCCATATTCAATAAACAGTGTAAATCCAAGATTACAGGTCCTTATTAAAGAAAGAGGAGTATTGAACTGAAAAATTTTACAGAATTATTCGTGAGACTCAAATTTCAAAAACGAAGTACATTGAAATTTGTTAGTCGAACAATCCCCAAGTAAGTCCGGGGATTGAAGTAAAACTTTGGGTAGGTGGTAAAAGAAAACCCGGAATAATTGTAAGAGAGGGGGATTGAGGGGGTGAGTTTTTTGGGTTAAATTCCCCGGGGCTTGCCCCGGTATTTGGGTCTCCCGAGTACTCGGGACCCTGGGGTTCATACCATTTGATTTTACCAAAATGTTATATGTAGAAAGTTATTGAGTTGGTGAATTAGCTCATCAACTCATCAGCTACCTAATGGCCAAAGGCCCTGCCGATCTTGATTCCGAGGTTCAAAACGGGTTCAAAGAGGTTCATGTAGTTTAGGTCAGGAGAATGGTCCTTATGTTTCCAATAAACAATGCCACTGTCATGATATCCATAATGGCCATAGACCAATTGGTGTAAATAGATATATTTTACACCTCCTCCCACATAACAATCAACCACAAATCTTCCGTACAGTCTCATGAATCCTATTCTTACACTTAGTCCAAAATCGTTCCTGTACTGATCCTGAAGATCCCCGTTATCAGCTGAACCGGGCCAGTCAGTCCGCATTCCAGTAACCCACAGATTCCTGTACATGAAAACAATCCCCAAGTAAGTCCGGGGATTGAAATAAAACTTTGGATAGGTAGTGAAGGAAAATCCCGAATAGTTGTAAAGTGGATAGTTGATGGAATAGTAAGCAGGTGCGTCCCGAAATCCAATGATTGCGCTTATTTCATTTTCCCATGTAAATTTTCCGCTGATCACTCGTTCATAAGAGAATCCCAGATCCAGATGGAGAAATTTAGCAATGTTCCATTTCAGGAAATTTTTGTATACCAATGGATTCAGTAATGCAAGCCGGGCTTTCCTCGCCTGCGTGTTCAGGTTGTGAGTATAAACCATATAGTTCCATGAACTGCGATAGACTGTGTCGGGTGGGCAGATGATCTGCCAGTGCGATCCTGCCACATAAGCAGGCCTCCTTTCGTCAAGAAGTGTTCGTTCGGGACGAATATGACTCAACGGTTAATAAAGTCTGTTTATATCGGACACCCTTACCAATGTATCGTGGAAGAAAACCGTGTCGGCCTTAATCAGTCTGATCTTACCAAAAATGATGTTGCCTGAAGTGGTCAGGACAGAAATGTTTGAATTTTCATTGATCCGCAGGAACCTGGCGTTATTTATGTTCCTGATCAGTATCACGTGACTTCCCTTCCTCAGGGGCTGTGACTCGGCGGTAAAGGAGATCACCAGAAAAAGCATGGAAAGGAATCGTTTCATAAGTTGTTCATGGTGTTTGTGACGTGGAAACCACCAAGGCGCACAAAGAATTGTTGCTGAAAAATATTTGTTTCATTTTTAAACAAACTGTTGTTTTGTATTGAAACAATTCGTATTTTTGTTCCATTGATTAGTAAAAATACAAATTAATATGAACATAAAACTGTCGCAGAAGCAAATTGGCCGGAGGATAACTGGACTTCGTAAAATGAAGGGGTTGTCGCAGGAAGAACTGGCTAAGAGTGTCAAAATATCCCGTCCCTCTTTGGCCCAGATAGAGTTAGGAAACAGAAGCGTAAACATTCTTGAATTGCAACGGTTGTCAATGGTCCTGGGGTTTTCTTTAGATGATTTTATGTCTGAAGATTTTTCAGCAGTTCAGAACATTGAAGGTAAAGCCGAAACAAAAACAAAAAAAGCAGTTGAGCGTATTTCGGTTCCTACCCTGCAAGTTAATAAATTTAAGAATGTGCTTCTTTATATTCTTGAAAGGTGTGCCGGTAAACCGAATGTTGGTGAAACTGTCCTTTATAAATTACTATATTTTTCCGATTTCAATTATTATGAATTGTATGAGGAACATTTAACCGGTGCAAAATACCGTAAACTGCCTTACGGACCTGTTCCGCAAAAATTAGACACCATCCTAAACCAGATGATTGACAAAGGGCAATTGCAAAGGGTAAAAACCGATTACTGCGGTTTTCCGCAAACCCGTTACCTGCCTTTGGTAAAAGCTGAACTGACCGGATTAAAAGCAAGTGAAAAAGAAATTATTGACAGGGTTATAGAGCAACTGAGTGATTGGTCGGCCGCTGCCATAAGCAATTACTCTCATAAGGATATGCCGTGGCTGGCCTCAAAAGAAGGAGAAGAAATAAATTACGAATTGGCTTTTTACAGAGATGCTCCTTACTCTGTTAGAAATTACGGGGACGAAAGTGAAGAACAATGACCTTTGATGAACTTGCTGAATTTAAAAAGGATTTGAAACCCCTTTTAAAAAAATACAAAACGCTGAACGATGATCTGGACGTTGTGAAAAAGGTTTTGGGAATCTCACCCGGTGAAAGACCGCCATTCAGCTTTCGTATTGATAACCTGGGAGTGGAAACATGTATTATCAAAGTGAAAAAGATTGCCTGTAAAGCCTTAAAAGGTCGTGGTGTAAATTCAGGTTTGCGATTAATTTATGCCTGGTTTCCGGAGGCGGGCCTGCCTGCCGGACAGGCAGGGAAAATAATTTTTATTGAACTTTATCACAAGAACGATAAAGAGAATGAAGACAGGCAAAGAATTGTTGACAATTTTAAATGAGAACAAAATTGAATGAGGGA
Source organism: Bacteroidales bacterium (assembly GCA_017882335.1). Classification (GTDB taxonomy): domain Bacteria; phylum Bacteroidota; class Bacteroidia; order Bacteroidales; family FEN-979; genus FEN-979. The sequence continues at coordinate 28,847 of JADGPR010000038.1, forward strand.
GTGGTTGTTTCAATTGAATTTCTTTCACCGCAAAAACGCAAAAAAACGCAAATATCTTCTATGGATAGGGGTTGGGTATATGATGGGGCATTTGTTGACTCTAAAAGTTCGTGTTGGTTTAGTTCCAAATTTTCAACTGGATGCTTAAAAATATCGCGGATTTAACCTTTTGAATTTAACTTTAACATTATCTCTCTGAAACTTTCCAAACCTGCTTCCAGATTTTCAATGATGCCTTCTGCAATAACATCAGGGTCCGGAAGGTTGTCAAGGTCGGCCAGTGATTTGTCTTTTAGCCAGGTGATATCTAAACTGGTTTTGTCGCGGTTAATGATTTCTTCATAACTGAACATTCGCCACCGGCCATCAGGGGAAGTTGAGCCTGTCGAAACCTCGCTCCAGGTTTCCTGACGTTTGTAACGGTTTGTTGCATTATAGCAGGTGATGAAATCTTTTAAATTGTCAAGTTTTAACGGATTTTTCAAGATCCTCTCATATCATCGTACATTCTTGCGATGTATTTATCATTTTCTTTCACAGTCCGGTATAATTCCTGGTATGCTTCCTTATTCGTCAAATCATTCGATTTCCATCTCAGGATAATTTTTTCAAGATCACGAATGCTTGATTCATAATCACGCTGAAGCCCTGTTTCAATAATCTTCCTGGCTATCTTTTTCTCGCTTTTGGAAAACTCATAATTCATATTACCTTAGTTTTGATAAAGTTCATTCATCATTCAAAGTTAATCACCCATTATTTATCTTTCAAGCAGCATTTCTTGTATTTCTTCCCACTCCCGCAAGGACAAAGGTCATTCCTGCCAGGTTTCCGCGAAAATTCAGTAACCGGGTTATTCGTAAAAATATCATTGGACTTTTCATCATTAACCACAATGGGTTCTTCTTCTGTATATCCAGCCCAGGTATTTACGATCTCTTTATATTGGGAGAAGATATCCATCAAGTCCCGTTTATGGTCATAAAATAATGCCGGGTTGGTCAATTCATCAATGATACTTTCCAGATCACCTGCAACTCCGATACTTGAAAGTTCGTTTTGATAAATTTCGGTTATTTCAGGGATAAGTTCTGACCCTTTTATATCAAGTATGTCAGATACCATCAATCCGATCATTTCACTTTCAATGATGTTGTTGTTCTCTTTATTGTCAAGAAAAAAGGTCAACATTTCACCAAACCATTTGATTACCTCTTCCCTTCTCTCAGGATGGTGAAGTGCAATTTGTGTCACCGCAACAGAAATCTCAGTGCGGCAATAGCAATAACGGTTAGGTTCTTTCAGAAATGAAGATAATTCATCCATCCTGTTATAACCCAACGTGTAAATGCTTTCCCATATTCCCTCTGTAAGAAAATCAGAGAACCAGTAATCAATATATTCTTCATTCTGCCTGAGAATGTCGAGTAAAATTTGCAGACTATTTTCGGCTTTAAGTTCCTTAAGAAGGAAAATGGTGTGAAGAATAAAATTATGCGTTGA
>JADGPR010000039.1 GCA_017882335.1 Bacteroidales bacterium
AATCTATCGCCAACTCAGCAGGATTCAGTAAAACATTCATTATCTACATTAACATCTGCTATTTACGAAACTGCAAAATGGATGTTGGTGAATAATAAACATGAGTGAATGTCAGTGATGAGTGATGAGTGATTAGTGATGAGTTGTACTTTGTACTTGCCTGAATATGGTTGACCATTTTGTGTCAACTGTCAACTTTGTGTCCACTTTCTCCTTCGGGCAATGCGAGCTGAAGGGAAGTTTTCGGGTTGAGGTTATTGGAGCTCGATGCCCCTTCAACCCTTGCTGGGCAGAGAATCACGGATATGAACCCCAAGGCATCCCAGGTACTCGGAATTATGAAATTTGAGTCTTACGAATGAACAGGATAAATAAGGGAATCAGGGCAGGATAAAAAAATAACTTGACTTTTCATGTTTTATCTTTTATCTTTGTGTTTATTCAGTCTAAATAGCGTTAATTTAATAACAAGAGAAACCATGAAATATTTACTTACTCTTTTTGTCCTGGTCGTATTTGGTCCGGGACTTCTGGGTCAGACATACTACGGTCCGAATTATGTACATCTGAACCATACTTCAAACTGCTTCGGAGATTATACGATCCTGGACGGATCGATCGTGGGAACAAATGCTGCTGATAACCTGATTTTTACTCACGTATATGGAACGCCGGATTTTACCCATCAAGCCTATATGCCCCATAGTAATGGACTGTGGTACACCGGTGCTGAATGGAGTATTTTTAACGAAATCCAGCTCGATATGGACACGAGCCTCGCATTCAATGTGCTCAATCCACAAGTCAGCGGGACCTCTTTTATGCATACAGTCACGGTGGCCAATTCAATTGGAAATTGGTCGGATATTGATGACCCGCTCCTGAACAATAATCCATCTGCGGTGTTTTTTATCAGCAAATCATGGGCGAATGGCATTTATGATACTCATCACATCGGGATCTGGTATGATACCGGCAATTCGAAATGGTCCGTTTATAATGAGCTTTCATCGACTCCATTAGAGATAAACGGCACTTACAACATTTTTGTTCCGGCTGCTGCCACATCCTTTTATAAACATGTTGCAACTCCCAGTAATACTTCCAGTAGTTATATTACATATCTTGATAATCCTTTGCTGAATGGAAATCCTGATGCCAAGATCTTCGTGGTACATGATTTTACTAATACTCCGGCCACCGAAGGTTACATCAATGGGGAACTCGGGGTCTGGTATGATGGTTCGAACTGGACCATCTACGACGACGATTACACCGGCTATGGAGATACACTTTTTAACGGCGCAACCTTCAACGTTCTTATTATTAGAGATAATCCGGTGGGTATCGCAAACATAACAAAGGATGCAGGCAAAATAAAAGTCACACCGAACCCTGCTAAAGACAAGGTCACCGTGTTATTAAATTCCTCCTATTTAAAATCCCTAAAGGAGATCCGTCTTTCTTCAATGGATGGACAAACCGTTCTTTATAAAGACTACAACGGGGACGCAGGTAAACAAATCGTTTTCGACCTTTCCGCTGTTTCTCAGGGTCTCTATATTCTTACAGCTGTTACCGGGGAGGGAATTCTTTCTACCATGGTGAATGTTGTAAAGTAGTTAACTCGTCAGGAAATTTGTCAGGCTGGTACGCGAAATGCCGTTACCAGCCTGATTTTTTTACAATGCTCCCGGTTCATAATCCCTAATGGCCAATGGCTAATTCCTAATGCGCGTTAGGAAATGCTCCTGGATCCAAATTATTGAAGAAGTGTCACGCATACAGGATGAATCTTTTGTTTAGGTTGGTTCTAAATAATGTATCTTTGTATTCCTTTATTCCATGAACAATGATGAGAAAATTAAAATCCGGCTTGTCCATTTTAATGCTTGTCGTGCTGGGTTTAGCGCTCACGCCAATGGAATATGTGCATTCTCTTTACGGGCATGAAGATGACCATTGTCTTCCTCATTCTGATCCCGGTATCGGGAAAGCACATCATCACTGTAAGATTCTTCAACTGATCCCATACTTGTTTTTAGATGCAGGGAAACAGGTCATTCCCGGGAAACATTCTTTTTCAAGAACAATCTTCATTAATCTATATAAAGAAACAGTCATTTTCGCGATTCTCAAGCCTTCCCCGCGTGCTCCTCCCGCCAACAGCTGAACTCCTCTTATGATTAATTAAAATGATCGACCCATCCATATGCCAGGCCGAATAATAGTTCAGTGAAAAATCAAAACATTTCTTTATGATAAATTTCTTTGTTGCTAGGTTGTTTCCTGGTATTATCTTCTTTCTGTGCATTACTGTTTCCTATGCACAGGTCACCCTTTCGGGAAAAGTTACAGAAAAAGGCAGTGGCGAGTCGCTGATCGGCGCTACCGTTTACATTCCTGACCTGAAAACAGGTTCTTCTTCGGATAAAGACGGGAACTACAAGATCCGGAATTTACCTGCAACATCCCTGCTTATACAGGTAAGTTATATCGGTTACCAGGCAGTAACTGCAACAGTTGACCTGAGGAGAACGACAGTTAAGAATTTCGAACTTCACGAATCCGCTATTGAATCGCAGGAAGTCGTCATCACAGGAAATGCCTTGTCAAGCGAAAACAACCGCAGCAGTGTTTCCATAACACCGATCAACAAACTCCAACTGTTTACGACCCCTTCCACCAATATCATTGATGCAATATCAACGGTACCTGGTGTTTCGGAAATAACGACTGGCGGAGAAATTTCGAAACCGGTCATCCGTGGATTGAGTTACAATCATGTAGTAACACTGAATGAAGGTGTGCGACAGGAAGGGAGTCAATGGGGAGATGAACACGGGATCGAGATCGACCAGTTTTCGGTTGACCGGATTGAGGTGTTGAAAGGGCCGGCCAGCCTATTCTATGGATCAGATGCCATGGGCGGAGTGATCAACATTCTTGAACCCATCCCGGCTGAACCCGGAAAGATCAGGGGAGAATTTGCTTCCCAGCTTTCGGCCGGTAACCGTCTTTATAGCAATTCACTGATGCTGGAAGGCAACCAGGGTGGATTTCTCTGGCGACTGAGGGGAACGTATAAGGATGCGGCTGCTTATAAAACACCGCCGGAATATGTTTATAATTCCGCGTTTAAGGAAAATAATTACAACCTGCTTTTGGGGCTTGTCAGAAAATGGGGATTCTCCCATCTGCATGTCAGCGCTTTCCATACCGAAATCGGGATGATCGATGGAACCCGGGATTCACTAACACATTGCTTCCTTGACTACCAGGGAAACACTGTTTCTGACGCACAGGCAAAAAGCAGGAAGATAGAAGTTCCATTTCAAATTGTTCAGCATTACCAAGCATCCTCCTCTACGAACCTCTTCCTGAAAAACAGCCAGATCCGGTTCAACGTCGGGTACCAGGTAAACGACCGCCGGGAATATGGAGTTACACCGGATGAACCAGGATTGAATTTACAATTGACTACATGGACCTATGATGCCCGGTATACTTTACAGCTTCCAGGTACCATTGAATTTGTATCAGGCATTTCGGGAATGACACAGATGAACCTTAACAAAGGAGTGGAATTCCTGGTCCCTGACTATGATCTTCAGGATTGGGGAGGATTTGTGTATGGGAAAAAATCCTGGGAACGGTTCACGGTGAATGCAGGTATCCGGTTTGATTACCGTTCCATCAGCGGGAAGGCCATGATTCATGATACACTGGGTCACACGGCGGCATCAGGAGATACGATTTTCACTGCTTTTCACCCGGCCTTTACGGCAGTTACAGGATCGGCAGGAATCACCTTCAGGCTAAGCGAAACCTTTAACCTGAAATTCAATGTTGGCCGCGGTTTCAGAGCACCCAACATTGCTGAATTGGGTTCTAATGGGGTTCATGAAGGAACTTTCCGTTATGAGATCGGGAACCCGTTGCTTAAACCGGAAACGAGCATCCAGGTCGACGGAGAAATTTCAGCCAATATTAAATGGCTCAGTGCCGTCTTTAACGGCTTTTATAACGTGATCGACAATTACATTTATTCCAGGAACGTCAATAGTGAAATGAAAAATTCGGGTGGTCGGTCTTACCAGGTTTTCCGTTATATCCAGGGAAATTCAGTTCTGAAGGGATTTGAATTCGAACTCGATATTCACCCGGTTGATGCTTTACACCTGGATAACAACATCGATTATGTTTGGGGAAAAAATCTGTCGACCGGGGTCCCATTACCTTATATTCCGGCCCTTCATACCATGCACGACATCCGGTGGACATACAAGACCCATAAAACGTCCTGGTTGAATTCGCCTTACTTCGAAGCCGGACTTGAAGTCCATTTCGGACAATACGACGTGGATAATTTTGAAACCTATACACCCGGGTATGTTCTGATCAATGCATCCATCGGGGCAACCCTGAAAGTTCAGAAACAGTTATGGACGGTTTACATCAGCGGGAAAAACCTTGCCGATGGAAAATATTATGATCATTTAAGCAGGTTGAAATATGTCGGAATCTATAATATGGGAAGAAATATTACCTTCGGCCTGATCCTTCCTTTTGGCATCTACAACCAGAATAAAATTGATTAATTCCGACAATACTGTTGAAGAAGGTTCTGTACCTTTGCGACCCCAAACATGAAATTTATCCCATCCGAGACATAGACAATAAATTAAAAAACCCCTATTTTCGTCAAAAATTTCAAGCATGCAGTTTTACATCCGGTGTAATGCAATTATAGTTTCCTTTTTGTTTTCTTCAGGAAGTTTGTTTGCAGAGAAAGTTCCAGCAGAGCCGGTATACATAATCACCCATACCATCTCAATTCCGGGGATCAAATACGGGAATACGGGACCGATGGGTGAGCTTGAATCGGTGATCATCCCGCTTAAGCGCGTAGGAAGATTGTTCCTGATCGAAGCAAAGATTGATAACCTGGTGGGAAATTTTCTCTTTGATACCGGCGCTGCGCAATTGGTGCTCAACAGTACCTATTTCAGGAAATACATGACGATCAATGATGCAGAAGGTGGAGGCATTACTGGGTCAACGGGTGCAATCCGGCGTACGCGGATTGAAAAGCTGGATGTTGCGGGGTTGTTATACAGGGATTTAACGGCAGATGTAACGGATCTCGGACACATCGAAAACCGCCGGGGAGTCAAGGTCCTGGGGCTGTTTGGCGTGTGTATGTTAAAAGGTCTGGAAATGGTGATCGACATCAATCATAATGAACTTCGCCTGTACCGGCTGGATAAAACCGGTAACAGGATGTCGGTTCCGAAAATTGAATTCCGGGCCGATGTAACGGAAAAAGTCGCAATGTACCATGGCATCCTTTTCATTAAAGTCAGGATCGGAGGAAAGACCCTCGATTTTTGCCTGGATACCGGTGCCGAATCGAATGTGCTGAACTGCTATGCCTCCAAAAAAGTATTAAGTACCGTGACGATCTTAAGAAGATCTGACCTGATAGGTGTAGGTTCAGGCGAAGCAGAAGTTTTGCTGGGAAAGCTGAATGATTTTGTACTTGGTGAACATCCCATCCTGAATATGCAGGTGATCATTGCCAGTCTTGGTGCCCTGTCAGCTTCCTATGGATACCCGATCGATGGCATGTTGGGATTTGATTTCTTTGAGCAAGGAGAGATTTGTATTAATTTAGTGAAAAATGAATTAAAGATCAGCTTTACAAAAACAGAAAAGAGTTGAAGAAACAAAGAAAATATTTTCTGATCCTGGTCTTCCTTCTGTTGGTTTTTACTTGCAGGTCGCAGTTCAATCCGAATACCATCTGCAGGGTGGAAAACGGGAAAATATATTTTAAAATTGACCTGAAATGGAGTAACGACCAAAAAAAAGAATTAGCGCGGTTATTCGATCTCGACAGTGTGGTGCTGGCAGCCGTTTTTGCGGGTAAGACAGAAATAGTTGTAAAGGATGCCAATTGGGAAATCGTGAAATTGAATGATCACGTGGTGGAATTGTCGAAGGTGATCCAGGCGATGCCGGTGAGGCCCCCTGCTGCTAACGACGTCTTTATGGTGGATGACCGCTGGCTGAAGGCAGCGGGTGAAGCCGAAAGGGAATCGATGGAATATGGGGTAAACCGGTTTACAAGGGTTTCCGTGTTTCAATACCGGGAGGGTGTTGCCCGGTTTTTCCTGCCGGGGCACAAAGAAGCAAAACACGTGTTCTTATCCGGATCTTTCAATTCCTGGAGTACGTCGCGAACCCCGATGCAAGCCTGCGATTCAGGCTGGGTAGTGACCCTGAAACTGCGACCGGGGAAATATTCCTATAAATATATTCTCGACGGGCGATGGATGCAGGACCCGTTCAACAAACTCAAAGAAAAAGATACCTACAACGGGTATAATTCCGTTTTGTACTGCTATAACCATATATTCCGGCTCCGGGGATACACTACCGCTCACCAGGTCATAGTGACCGGCAGTTTCAACAACTGGAATGAGAAGGAACTGAAAATGTTACCCATCAAAGGCAGTTGGCTTATATCCTTATACCTGCGGGAAGGAACGCAGGCTTATAAGTTTATTGTGGATAAGGTTTGGATCACCGACCCGGAGAATAAACTAAGACGGCCGGATGGCGCAGGGAATTTCAATTCAGTAATAGGGATCGGCGACAGCATCATGTTCAGGTTAAAAGAATTTCCCGACGCAAAAAATGTGATCCTCACGGGGAACTTCAATACCTGGAATACGGGTGAACTTTTCATGGAAAAAATCGCGGGGGGATGGCAACTATATTATGTGCTTGGTCCTGGCAATTATGAGTACAAATTTATTGTCGACGGAAAATGGATGATCGACCCGGCCAACCCGAATACCACCGGTTCCGGCGAAATGCAGAACTCCTTTATCGCCCTTAAATCAAACTATATTTTCAAGCTGGATCAGTACCTGACAGCTAAAACAGTAACCGTGGCAGGCATTTTTAACGGTTGGAATCCGGATAACTTTACCATGGTTAAAAAAGACGGTAAATGGACCTTTCCCATCTACCTTAAGCCCGGGAAATATACGTATAAGTTTATCGTTGACGGAAAATGGATCCGCGATCCAGGCAACGACCTTTGGGAAAACAACGAATACGGGACCGGTAATTCTGTGCTCTGGATCGAACCCTGACTGTAATTCAGGATCACTTCTTTGTCGAAATACTGAAAAGCATCATCAAATTTTTTCCTGTCGATTATAGCGTTATTCAGAGTCGAAGGGTTTAAATAATGGAAGCGAAATATTCAATAGTCGTTTTCAATCCCTGTTCCAGCGGGATCTTCGGTTCCCAGTCCAATTCCTTTTTGGCAAGCCGGATATCGGGCTGGCGTTGCGTCGGATCATCCGGGGGAAGCGGCATCCAGACGATCTTCGACCGGGAATTTGTCAGCTGGATTACCTTGTTGGCAAGTTCACGGATGGTGAATTCCACCGGGTTACCGAGGTTCACCGGGCCGGTAAAATCTTCCCTTGTATTCATCATACGGATCATTCCTTCAATCAGGTCATCTACATATTGGAAGCTGCGGGTTTGAGTGCCATCGCCATAGATAGTGATATCTTCGCCCTTGAGCGCCTGAACAATGAAATTGGAAACCACGCGCCCGTCGTTGGGATGCATTCGGGGTCCATAAGTATTGAAGATCCGGATGATTTTGATCCGGACATTGTTTTGTTTGTGATAATTGACAAACAACGTTTCTGCCGCCCGTTTCCCTTCATCGTAACAAGCTCGTGCCCCAATCGGGTTCACATGTCCCCAGTAGGTTTCAGGTTGCGGATGAACATCCGGATCACCATATACTTCACTCGTGGAAGCCTGCAGGATTTTCGCCTTGATCCTTTTGGCCAGTCCCAGCATGTTGATAGCTCCCATCACCGATGTCTTAATGGTTTTGATCGCATTATACTGGTAATGAATGGGAGATGCCGGACATGCCAGGTTATAGATCTCATCTACTTCAATAAAAAACGGCATGGTTACATCGTGCCGGATTAGTTCAAAATAGGGATTATTCAGGAAGGTCACGATATTTTGTTTCTGTCCCGTGAAATAATTGTCGAGACAAACTACTTCATTTCCATCTTTCAGTAATCGTTCACAGAGGTGAGACCCCAGGAACCCGGCTCCACCTGTAACCAAAACCTTTTTCTTTACCATAGGTTAAATTTTAAAGGAATTCGGTGTGGATTCCTATGCAATGGTAAGAGAACCCATTTTGTTTCATTTCGTGGAGGTCATAGATGTTTCTTCCATCAAACACCACGGGTTGTTTGAGGAGTTTACGAATGATGTTGAAATTCGGGAATTTAAACTCGGGCCATTCGGTCACAAGCAACAGGCAATCAGCATCAATAAGGGCATCGTATTGGTCAATGGCATATTCAATGGAGTCGCCCAGGATCCTCCGTGCTTCATCTATGGCAACCGGATCGTATGCTTTTACAATCGCTCCTGCTTGGATGAATTTCCTGATCAGAACCAGCGAAGGGGCTTCACGCATATCATCGGTTTGTGGTTTGAACGACAACCCCCACAACCCGATCCGTTTTCCTTTCAGATCGCCTTTGAAATACTTCAGGATTTTTCGGTACATCAAGGATTTCTGGTCATCGTTCACCGCTTCTACTGCTTTCAAAACACGCAGGGGATATTTATATGTATCAGCAGTATTGATAAGGGCTTTCACGTCTTTCGGGAAACATGATCCACCATAACCGATCCCCGGATAAATAAATTTTGTCCCGATTCGTGAATCGGAACCAATACCTTTCCTAACCATGTTAATATCGGCGCCGACGATCTCACAAAGGTTTGCAATGTCGTTCATGAAACTGATCTTGGTTGCCAACATTGAGTTGGCTGCATATTTGGTCATTTCGGCCGAAGTGATATCCATAAAGATAACCGGGTGCCCATTCAGAGTAAATGGTTTATAAAGGCTTTTCATAAGTTCTTCTGCCCGCGGAGAATTGAGGCCAACAACGATCCTGTCGGGTCGCAGGAAATCATCAATGGCAGCTCCTTCTTTAAGAAATTCCGGGTTGGAGGCGACATCGAACTCAATCTTTATGCCCCGTTTATCAAGTTCGTCCTGGACAGCCTGTTTTACTTTTTGGGCGGTTCCGACCGGAACCGTACTTTTGGTAACAATCAACAGGTAATCATTCATATACTTCCCGCAATCCCTGGCAACATTTAATACATATTGCAAGTCGGCGCTTCCGTCCTCATCAGGAGGAGTACCTACAGCGCTAAAAAGTATTTCACAATCTTTAATGGCTTCCGCGATGTTCGTTGTAAACTGCAGTCTGTTTTTCTTCATGTTCCGGTGGACCATTTCTTCAAGCCCGGGTTCATAGATCGGGACAATTCCGTTTTTTAGATTTTCGATTTTTTTCTGGTCAATGTCAACGCAGGTTACATCAATACCCACTTCGGAAAAGCAAGTCCCCGTTACCAGGCCTACATATCCGCTACCAACAATTGAAATTTTCATTATAAGTATATATCGTTATACATTATTTCTTTTTCGTATGAATTGTTGCATCAAAAATACGAAAATTTACTAAATCATATTACTACTTAATACACGTCATTCCTGTAAATGCAATCCCCGAATTCATTTGATTTTTTCTTTCAGGATAAAAATTTTGTATATTTTGGAAAAATAGATTACTTTTATGGGTTGTAAAACGTTATTAATGCTCAGAAAGTATGCTTAAGAGAAGCAGAATATGGAATTTTGATCTCATCCTGCTGATTGGTGGTTATGGCTTGGGATGATGCATCAAATACGCAAGGAATTCACGTCTATCTGCGCTTGTAAGGATACAATCCAGAGGTTACATTTGCTAATCGGTCCCTGCAGTGCAGGGAATAGGAAAAAAATCGTCTTTTAATGAAACATATTTATGCAATTTAGAGATCCAGAAAAAAAAGGAAGAAAGCCCAAAGCATTGTTATTGCTTGTTTTCTTTTTTTTATTGATGTCGGTTTCTTATGCCCAGGTACGAATCATAACGGGAACAGTATCTGCCTCCGACACAAAAGAAACACTCCCCGGCACCTCGGTCCTGATCAAAGGTACTACCACCGGTTCGATTAGTGACATTAATGGCAGGTATACCATCAAGGTTAGTCAGTCTCCTGCGGTCCTCCTATTTTCATATGTGGGATACCAGTCCCAGGAGGTTCCGGTAGGCGACAAATTGGAGATCGACATAGAACTACAGGTCCAGAAAACGTCTCTTGATGAGGTGGTAGTTATCGCATACGGAACGGTTAAAAAAAGTGACCTTTCCGGGTCTGTTGGATCCATCAAGGCCGACGACATCACCAAAATTACCGCCCTGAACCCGGTACAAAGCTTGCAGGGACAGGTTTCCGGCGTACAAGTGACCAGTACGACCGGTACTCCCGGAGATAACCCTATTGTACGTATCCGCGGAACTGGCACCATTTATGGCGCCTCACCGATCTACGTGGTTGACGGTGTCATCCTGAATGACATCTCTTTCATCAACTCCTCCGATATCCAGTCGATGGAAGTACTTAAGGATGCTTCGGCCACGGCAATGTATGGATCGCGCGGCGCCAACGGCGTAATCATAGTCACAACAAAGACCGGCAGCTCCACCCAGGAAAAGACGGTTTTCAATTTCAGCGCGGAGCTTGGTATTCAGAAGCTGTCCAAGAAGATTAAACTGCTGAACGGCCATGACTACGCAGTCATCGCCAACCAGATGAAACCGGGTACCTACAACAATGTCGATGCAGTTGATAATACCGACTGGCAGGGCCTGATCTTTCACACGGCTCCCATCTATGATATTCAGCTGTCAGCCTCCGGATCGTCAAAGAAGGTTCAGTATTTCATCAGCGGGAGCTATTTCAAACAGGGAGGGATCATCGATAAGTCAAGCTATCAGCGTATTACCCTGAAGTTCAACAACACTTATTCGCTGTCGAAACATGTAAAGTTAGGAACCAATATCAACCTGGCACCCTATTCACAGCAAATCGCACCGGATGTGACCTACCAGGCCTACCGGGCTCTTCCCACCATCGCTCCTTATTACAGCGACGGCACTTTTGCATCCGTGCCGGGGGTCGGGAATCCGCTTGCCTCCCTCGAATATTCGAACAACTACAGAAAAGGGATAAGGGGAGTTGGAAACATTTATGGCTCGGTTAATTTCCTGAAATCTTTTACCCTGAAATCCAGTTACGGGATTGATGCAGGATACGACAAGGCAGAAAATTTCACGCCGAAATTTGCCGTACTCGATCCCAACGGTACTGCTTCCCAACAGAACAACCCATTCAGCGACCTTTCAAAAAGCTGGGCAGACAACTATAACTGGCTTTGGGAAAACACGCTTTCTTACCAGCAAACCTTCGGGAAACACAATATTGATGCTGTGGCGGGTTATACCATGCAAAGTGCCCGGTCGGAATACATGAACACGGAAGGCAAGAACCTTATCCGCGACGGCCGTGATTTCTGGTATATCCAGCCCAACTATATCTACGACCCCACCCAGAACATCAATGTCATTTCAAGTTTTCAAAACGATGTGGGTGATTACTGGTCGATGATCTCTTACCTTATCAGGGTCAACTACACCTTCAACCAGAAGTACATTCTTACCGCAACATTCCGTCGCGACGGTTCTTCAAAGTTCAACGAAAAAAACAGGTACGGCAATTTCCCATCGGTCGCACTCGGATGGAACATCTCCCGGGAGAAATTCATGCAACCGGTAAAGTTTATCAGCAAACTGAAGATCCGGACAAGCTGGGGCATGGTGGGGAACGACAAGATCCCCTACAAGGGACAATTCTCAACCGTTGAGAACATGATCACGATTTTCGGCGTCACGCCGGCACCGGTCTCGGGAGCATCCTACAGCGTAAACGGGAACAGCAAACTGAAATGGGAAACAACCACCCAGTTTGATGTCGGTCTTGAGACAGGTTTCTTCGATGACCGGCTTACTGCCGAGTTCGACTATTACCGCAGGGTGACCGATGACATCCTCATTCCGCTGACCACCCCGGGTTATCTCGGGAACGGACCAGGGGCTAGGGTCCTCTTCAATGCAGGTTCCGTTTTGAACCGGGGATTCGAATTCAATGTAGGCTGGCGTGACAAGATCGGGAAAGTGACCTACAACATCGGCGCCGTGGGTTCCACCCTGCACAACGAGATGCTTACCATCGGCGGCGTCAGCGGCTCTGACACACAACTCAGCGACGGGTACCTTGCCAACGGGGACTATGTAACAAGGACGATTGTCGGAATTCCCATCGGCTCTTTTTACGGATATAAGACCGATGGAGTTTTCCAGAACCAGGCTGAACTGGATGCATACCCTCACCTGAAAGATGCAATTCCCGGCGATCTTCGTTTTGTGGACATCAACGGGGACGGAAAAATTGACGCCCGGGACCGGACGAATATCGGATCGCCCATCCCGACATTCATCCTCGGGGTGAACCTCGGACTTGAAGTGGTCGGTATCGACTTCTCAGTTTCTCTTCAGGGTCAGTGGGGCAATAAGATCTACAACGCCAAGAATGAGGTCCGTCCGAATGCCTATAACTTCGAACAGAGTGTCATGGACCGGTGGACCGGTCCCGGAACCAGTTATTATGAACCCAGGCCTACCTCAGGAGGAAACAACTACCTGCCCTCGGATTATTTTGTCCAGGACGGCTCTTTTATCCGGATCCGTAATGTGATGCTCGGATATACATTGCCACTGAAATGGAGTACAAAGATCGCGATACAGAAGCTGCGGATCTATGTCAAGGCTGACAACCTGTTCACCTTTGCCAAATACACCGGCTACTCCCCGGAGATCGGAAGTGAAACTCCGTTGAGTAATGGAATAGATTATGGCAGATATCCGGTAACTTCTGTTTATTCTGTCGGACTTAATTTAACCTTTTGAAGACCATGAGAACGATCACAAAAGTAATATTGATGGGTTCGGCCCTATTCCTGATGACCGGTCTTCCGGGATGTAAAAAATTCCTGGACAAGCCGCCGCAGGGAGAAATGACACAGGATAATTTCCCCACTACCGCTTCAGACGCACTGCTGGCTACAAATGCAGCTTATTTTACGCTCCGTGAATGGGAATATAACTCGGGCGGTTATCCGATCCTGGATATCATGTCGGATGATGCAGCCAAAGGAAGCAACCCTCCTGACGGAGCCTCCAATGTAGGCCCCTACGACAATTTCACCATGACCACTTCACAGGACGGACTCTCCAACTGGTGGAACAAGCTCTACATAGGAGTTAAGCGCTGCAACGTGGTTATCGAAAAGGTTCCCCTCATCACGATGGACGCTGCATTGCAGACCCGGTATATTGCCGAGACAAGATTCATAAGGGGGATCCTCTATTTTGATTTTGTACGTGCCTGGGGCGGAGTTCCGCTGGTGACCACGCTGGAGCCACCCCTGCATTTGCCCAGGGCTTCAGCAGAGGAAATATATAACCAGATTATATCCGACCTGACCTATGCGGCCGAAACCCTGCCTGAACGCGGTGAATATGAGCCCAATGATAAGGGGCGTGCCACAAAGGGAGCTGCCAATGCATTTCTTGCCCGCGTCTATCTTTTTAAAAACGATTTTGTGAATGCCGAAAAATATGCCATGGCGGTGATCAATTCGGGACAATACGGACTGGAACCGGTATTCATTGATGCCAACGGAATAAATGGCGTGAACGGGCCTGAGGCCATTTTCGAGGTTGGTGCATTGCCCTATGAAGGAACAGAAAGTGGCGGAAACCAATACGCGAATACCCAGGGCGTGAGGGGCACTCCCAATCGAGGATGGGGGTTCAACCGTCCTACCATTGATCTGCGTAATTCCTTTGAACCCGGAGATCCCAGGTACAAGGGAACTGTGATCGACCTTGGCGATACCCTCGACGGTGTGGTGATATTGGGTGACGCCCAGACACCGGATGTAACAAAGGACTCGAGCGGCACCATCATCGAGGTTGAATGTTATAACCGTAAGGTGTGGACGCCGGGTGACAACACAGCTACGCAGTATGGGCACAACCGGCGCCTGATGCGGTATGCCGATGTGCTCCTGATGGCAGCCGAGGCGCTGAATGAAAACGGGAAAGCAACCGAAGCACTCGTTTATCTCAATATGGTAAGGGCCAGGGCACGTCAGGGAAACCCCGCTATCCTCCCCGATATCACAGTCACCGGCCAGACTGAACTGAGGGATATTATCTTCACCGAGCGCAGGCATGAACTTGCCATGGAAGGATGGCGCTTCTGGGATTTGATAAGGACAAGTAGGGCCGGGGCTATAATGGGTCCGCTCGGTTTCATCGTCGGGAAAAACGAACTCCTACCGATCCCACAAGGCGAGATTGATATTTCCGAAGGAACATTAACTCAAAATCCCAATTGGTAATTTTTTGCGTGTAATTATACAGGTCAATCTGATTTATTAAACCCTAATTTGAAAGAAAATGAAAAAGCAAGTAGTTTTATTTGGTTCATTATTAATCATAGCGGCTCTCCTGATAGGAACGGCAGGCTGTAAAAAGAAAAGTGATACAACCACTTTCGGCTTGTCATCTCTGGTTGCACAATTAGCAGGAGGAAATATTGATTTGAATGCGGCTACATCTGCAAATACTGTACCTTCAACCCCAACCATTGTTGCAACTTTTTCACTCGCCGTCAATCCAGCCAGTGTAACTTCCAGCAACATTACACTTTTAAGGGAGTGGGATCAAAAAAACATCCCGTTAACAATTACACCTTCCGGCACCACCATCACCATCGTACCCACTGAAGAACTGGGGAACGGAGCCCTGTTTACACTTACTTTTCCTGCTATCTCCTCGACTGACGGGCAGTCAGCCCCCGGATTTGTCCGCACTTTTTCAACAATCGGAACCTTTGTCCCAGCCGGTCAGATCGCATACTGGAATTTCGAAAACAACAAGGCGGACGACCAGGTGGGAACTTTTAACGCTGATAGTTTAGTAAATATAACCTTTACACCTTCTTATAAGACTGCGGCAGGAAATGCTGCAACCTTTGACGGAACTACCAGCATTATCGAAATTCCAAATGGCGACCAGCTGACAAACACACCTGAATTTACGATGTGCTTCTGGGTAAAAACAAATTCAATCGGACATATTGATGCAAGTGGTATTCCCAAAGGCCATTTTATTGTTGGCCTTGGCGCGTACTATGGTTTCGAGTTTGAAATACAAGGCAGTTATGCAGAATGTAAGCTTGGCGCCACCTATAACTGTGGAGCCCCTGCCACAAACCCTCATGACCTGATGTTCAATGGCGACGGGTTATACAACAATACCCCGTTAGGATGGAAAGCATGTACTTTTAGTCAATTATTAACCCCTACCCCGGCTGAAGGAATGGTTGCCCTTCTCAAAGATAAATGGGCTCATATCGTTTTCGTGTTTAACGGACCAACCAAAGTCGCAACATTATATATCAACGGCGCAAAAATGAAAGAGGAAGATTTCAACCTCGCGGATCCAACTTTAAATGCAGCTACCGGACTTATATGGAACGGTTCAGCACCAGATGTTTATCCTAAGTTGGCCTTCGGGTTCATCAAGTCAAGGCAAGGTACATTATGGGCAACACAACCATGGGGAGGTTATACTCTCCCGACATCAAACCATTTCGGTGGACAGTTGGATGACGTGAGAATTTTCCACCGGGCTTTAAGCGCAACCGAAATCGATCTGATGTATGCATCAGAAAAACCATAATTCTATTTTTATTTATTATCTTTGAGAATCAAAATTATCTTCATTCACTTAAAAATTAAAGCCATGAAAAAAAAGTTACTAATTTTCGTTATGTTGCTGACAATTGTCGGCTTCTCGAAAGCACAGCTCGTATCTGACTTCGAAGTCATCCAGATGAATCTAATGCTGGGAGGTGGTACAGATCTGAGTTCCATGACCGTAGTACCCAATCCTGATCCGACCGGTATTAACACAAGCAATTGGGTCGTTAAGTTTGTTCGTGATAAAGATGGCGTTCCATGGGGAGGCTTTTGGTCAACATTACCAACTCCGGTCGACGTGACGGTTAACAAGTATGTTCATGTAAAAGTTTGGAAACCCCGTATCAGTCCTTTACATTTTAAACTGCAAGGGGGCGCAGCCGGTGACCTCGAAACGCCTTCGATGACTCCGCAAACCAGCATCGGTGTGTGGGAAGACATAGTATTTGATTTTACCTCAAAAACCGGTACCTATCCTACAATATCATTCATGCCCGACTTTGAGGATCCCCTTACACTTACCAATGATATCGTCATCTATTTCGATGACATCATGGTTAACAACGACCCAGCTCCCAATAGCGCTGCTGTCGATGTCATTGAAGATTATGAAATCATTCCGTTAAATGTAATGTTGGGCGATCCCGCGGTTGATTCAAGTACCATGACACTTATACCCAATCCCGATGCTTCCGGTATTAACACAAGCAATTGGGTCGTTAGGTTTCTTCGCGATAAAGATGGAGTACCCTGGGGCGGTTTTTGGTCCCCGACAGCTGTCGACGTTACAACCAACAAGTATATGCATGTAAAAGTGTGGAAACCACGTATCAGCCCCATTAAATTCAAAATTCAAGGTGGCGCAGCAGGAGATCTGGAGACTTTTTCAACTGGATCTCAGACTTCCATCAGAGCATGGGAAGACATGGTTTTCGATTTCACTTCCAAAACCGGTTCTTATCCCACCATTTCCTTCATGCCTGACTTTGAGGATCCCCTTACACTTACCGATGATATTGTCATCTATTTCGATGATATCCTTTTAAACAATGATCCCAATCCGATTATTTCCGGAATCGAAGGCGTAATTAAGGCAGACAATTTTACTGTTTACCCGGTTCCATTTAACAATTTCCTGGTCGTAAACACTTCTGTTGACCTCAATTCCATCATCATTACTTCGGCCATTGGTCAGCAAGTTGTTAAAATGGGAAACCTGAGTGTGGGAACCACTACCACTAATACATCAGAACTGGCTACTGGGTTGTATTTCGTGACCTTCTATCCGAAATCGGGCAATCCATATACCATGAAAATAATGAAATATTAAACTGGAAATCATTTAACCTGAATAACTGGCGGCCCCCTGCCCGGGGGGCCGCTTTTTAATCAAAAAGCTTGAAACCATGATTCGGAGGGGCTTCGGCTTTATTTTTTCGATATACGGAAAAAATTTTCGGGCAGGACAGAAAAACCAAAAGGCAAAAGCGGAGCAGTACCTTGAAGGTATTTTTTATGCCGAAAGAAGCAACCGGAACATCAAGCATATGGTTGAAGCCCAAATCCGGCCTATAGGCAATCACCTTCGAACAATATGTGAATTAGCTCCTCAAAAGGAAATTTAAAGAGGTACAGATTCGGCCTACGACCCAAGGTTGGTTGATAGCATTGACATGTGTGGCATTGAAGTATGTTCTCACGGAAAGAATAGAAAATGCCGGTATTATGAACCCATTTTACCAAAGTAGAATTATAAATATCTTTAATGAAACCCTATCAACTTTTAACAGTATTTCTGGTGATTAACCTTCTTTTTTATGCCGGCTGTAAGAAGAAAGAAACTGCCACAACCACCGGGATCATTCAACTGGCACAGGTCAAAGCAGGCCCGGTCGTTCTGAAAATAGGGGAAACAATTAAAGATATTGATGTCGACAGTTCATTTACTATCTACTTCAATAATACACTCGATCCTTCGTCGGTTAATGGCAGTATACTTTTAAAAAAAGCGGATAATACCGGCATTTCCTGTGATCTTGTTATTTTTAATAATAACAGAAATATCAGGCTTACTCCTCAAAAACCGCTTGAGCACTCCACAAACTATAAATTACAGATCACTTCAGGTATAAAAGGATCCAATGGGGAAACCTTTCCCGGGGTTGAGTTTCTTTTCATTACCATTGCGGGAAAACTTCGCATTGAAACCATTACCATAAACCAGCAGGCTTTTCAAATACCTGCAATTCCCAAAAATATTGACTGGAAAAACACAAGAATTGAAATTACTTTTTCGGATTCCCTGGATCCCTTGAACCTTAATCCCTATTTTACCATGTCGTCCGGTAATCCTCTTGCATTTTCCCTTTCAGGAAATAATAAAAAAGTAACGGTCACAAATACGCAATACTTAAAAAATTTTTCACGATGCTTTTTTAATATCTCTAAGAATTTAACATCAAAAAGCGGCTTCCCTTTCGACGGTTTTACCAATTACTTTTATACTGCCCTGGATTCAACACTCAAGTTTCCTTTGATCTCCGATGATCAGCTTCTTACCTTGGTCCAGGAGAAGACTTTCCGTTACTTTTACGATTTTGCCCATCCGGCGTGTGGCCTTGCCAGGGAGCGAAATACTTCCGGCGATATTGTGACAATGGGTGGTTCCGGGTTCGGGGTCATGGCATTAATTGTAGGAATGGAACGGGGATTTATCACCCGCGACCAAGGATTGACCCGGTTAAACAAAATTTTGAATTTTCTTGAAACCTGCGATCGTTATCATGGCGCATGGCCACATTGGCTGAACGGGGTTACCGGGAAAACGATCCCTTTTACCACAAATGATAACGGCGCTGACCTGGTCGAAACCTCCTATATGATAGAAGGCCTGATAACCATGCGGCAATACCTTAGTACGGCTGTTCCAGCCGAACAAAGCCTGATTGATCGGATCGATGCCCTAACTGATGCCGTGGAATATGATTGGTTTACCCGGGGGCAGAATGTGTTGTACTGGCACTGGTCGCCCAATTTAGGTTGGATCATGAATATGCAGATTCAGGGTTACAATGAAACCCTGATCACCTATATTGTTGCGGCAACCTCAACCACCCATCCGATCACTGCTGCAGTTTACCAGCAAGGGTATGCTAAAAATGGCGGGATAAAAAATGGCAACAGCTACCTTGGATACAGGCTCCCTCTTGGTGAACCTTACGGCGGGCCCCTGTTTTTCACCCATTACTCGTTTCTCGGATTGGATCCCCGTACCCTTCAGGATCAGTATGCAAACTATTGGGAACAAAATGTACACCAATCTTTGATTAACTGGACCTATTGTTTTACCAATCCCAAAAACTTTCTCGGATACAGTCAGGTTTGCTGGGGGCTCACTGCCAGTGACAATCCATGGGGATATGATGCACAGTCGCCGACCAATGACCTGGGGGTTATTACTTCTACAGCAGCCGTTTCGGCTTTACCATATACACCGGTCCAGTCAATGAATGCCATCCGGTTTTTTTATTACACAATAGGTGACCGACTCTGGGGCGACTATGGTTTTTATGATGCCTTCGACCCTACAGAAGGATGGTGGGCTGATTCCTACCTTGCCATTGACCAGGGCCCCATCATCTGCATGATCGAAAACTACCGGAGTGGCCTTTTATGGAATTTGTTCATGTCAAACCCGAAGGTGAACGCCGGACTGACAAAACTTGGTTTTACATATTGAATTAAAGATATTTAAGTTTTTTCATTCATACAGAATATGTACAAACTAAACATTTCAGTTATCCTTTGGGTGATGCTGATCTCCGCAAGGGTTCAATCGCAGAAACAAGGTGACCAGGGAATAAGTTCTTCTGATAAAGTTAAAATTGAAACGCTCCTGAGAACGATGACCCTTGATGAAAAAATTGGCCAGTTATCGCTGTTTTCCTCCGATTGGGATGTTACCGGCCCGACGTTGAAGGATAATTATAAAAAGCTGATTAAAGAGGGAAAAGCAGGCGCCATTTTAAATGCTTATACCGTTGATTATATTCGTAGTTTACAACGCATTGCGGTCGAAGACTCCCGACTCAAAATTCCATTGATTTTCGGTTACGACGTCGTTCACGGTCATCGCACCATTTTCCCGACTCCCCTTGCACAGTCCTGCAGCTGGGACCTCTATGCCATTGAGGAATCGGAACGGATCGCTGCCATGGAAGCCACGGCAGAAGGTTTGAACTGGACCTTTGCCCCTATGGTTGATATTACCAGGGATCCGCGATGGGGAAGGGTTATGGAAGGAGCGGGGGAAGATACATGGCTGGGATGTAAAATTGCCATAGCACGAGTACATGGGTTTCAGGGGAAAGATTTAAAAGATAATCACACTTTACTCGCCTGTGCCAAGCATTTCGCTGCCTATGGCGCACCACAGGCCGGACGTGATTACAACACGGTTGACATGTCACTGCTTTCATTGTATGAATGGTATCTTCCGCCTTACAAAGCCTGCATGGATGCCGGTGTCGGATCGGTAATGACCTCCTTTAACGAAATTGCCGGAGTCCCTTCTACTTCGAATAAATGGCTTCTCACCGATTTACTCAGGAAAAGCTGGGGTTTCAAAGGTTTCGTTGTAACTGATTATACTTCCATCAACGAACTCATCCCGCATGGAGTTGCCGCCGATCTGAAAGAGGCCGCCTTACTTGCGCTGAATGCAGGTGTGGATATGGATATGCAGGGAAGCGCTTATCTGAATTCCCTTGCAGATCTGTACAACGAAAAAAAAATCACCATGCAGCAGATCGACGATGCTGTGCGGGTTGTTCTTCAAGCCAAATTCAAACTCGGTTTGTTTGACGATCCTTACCGATATTGCAATAAAGAGCGCCAGGAAAAGGATCTGATGACACCCGAAAGCCAGGCCTTTGCCCGGAAATTTGTAGCTCAAAGCTGCGTACTGCTTAAAAACCAGAAACAAACTTTACCCATCCCGGCAACGGTCCGTACCATTGCCCTGATAGGCCCCCTGGGTGATTCCAAAAAAGATATGCTGGGAAACTGGTCGGCAGGAGGGGAATGGGAAAAATGTGTCACCTTGCTCGAGGGAATCAAAAACCGGGTCAACAAAGATATTACCGTTATTTATGAAAAAGGATGCAATATCAATGACCCTGATAAAACCGGTTTTGATAATGCGTTGAAAGCTGCTTCCTCAGCAGATTACGTGATCCTGGCGCTGGGAGAAGAACGAGGAATGAGCGGGGAAGCATCCAGCCGGTCAAACATTGACCTGCCTGGCGTTCAGAACGAGCTGGCCGAAATAATTATTAACACCGGGAAACCGGTGGCTGTAGTTTTATTTAATGGCCGCCCGCTGACCATTACCAAACTGAACACGATTGCACCCGCTATCCTTGAATCGTGGTTCGGGGGAACACAGGCGGGAAATGGTATCGCCGATGTGCTTTTTGGTGATGTAAACCCTGCGGGAAAACTCACCATGACCTTCCCGAGAAATGAAGGACAGATACCCATATTCTATAATGGAAAGAGTACCGGAAGGCCATATAACCCAGATGATCCCGATGCCAAAAATGTTTCACGGTACATAGATTGTTCCAACGACCCACTCTTTCCGTTTGGATATGGACTTAGCTACACGACCTTCACCTATTCCAACCTTGTAACCACTGTTGAGGGGAATAAAATTAATGTCACTGTTCAGGTTGCCAATTCAGGAAATCGTAATGGGGAAGAGGTGGTTCAGTTATATATCCGGGATAAAGTGGGCTCTGTTACACGGCCGTTGAAAGAATTGAAGGGATTCCAAAAGGTGCTGATCAAAAAAGGTGAAACAAAATCAATAGCATTTTACCTGACAACCGATGATCTGGCATTTTATCATCCGGATCTGAAAAAGTACTGGGAACCCGGCGAATTTGTGGTCTATGTCGGCACAAACTCAGCAGAAACCATATCGAAGTCAATTTTTACCATAGGTGCCGCACAGCCACAACAACGCGTATTCAAATCTAATGGAAAGGTTAATTATCCTTTAACACCTGATGAAGAGACAATGCTCGATTCAATTCAGCATAAAACTTTTCTTTTCTTTTTAAATGAACATCATCCTGAAAAGGGAATTGTAAAAGACCGCACCGCAAGTTGGGCTCCTGCCAGTATTGCATCAACAGGTTTTGGAATTCCATCATTCGCAATCGGTGCTGAAAGAAATTGGATAACACGTGAACAAGCGGCGGAGATTACTCTCAAAATTCTTAAATTCTTTACCAATTCAGTTCAAAGTACTGAGAAAAATGTTACAGGACACAAAGGATTTTACTATCATTTCCTGGCAATGAATTCTGGTACCCGTGAATGGAATTGTGAACTTTCTTCCATAGATACAGGCTTACTAATGATGGGTATCATCTTTGCCAGAAACTATTACAACCTGGACAATGAAGTTGAAAAACAAATCCGTTCACTTGCAGCAATTTTACTTGACAGAATTGACTGGAATTTTATGGAGATGCCCGCCTCAGGTAAATTTGCTTATACAATTTCCATGGGCTGGTCTCCCGAAAAAGAATTGCACGATTATGGCTGGAGCGGCTATAACGAGGCTCTGTTCCTTTATGTTTTAGCTGCCGGCAGTGGAATGGAAAATGTTGAACGAAGTTACAAGTCATGGTTAAAATCTTATAAATGGCAGACTCCATACAAAGGACTTTCGCACGTAGCTTTTCCTCCTTTATTTGGTCATCAATTTTCACAGGCATTTATTGATTATCGCGGCATAGCTGATGAATACATGAAGGAAAAAGGAATTGATTACTTTGAAAATTCCCGCCGTGCAACGTATGTTCAACGACAATACGCAATAGATAATCCTAAAGGTTGGATTGGGTATGATTCGCTTTGCTGGGGTGTTACGGCAAGTGATGGGCCTACGGAGAAGTATAATTTTGATGATAAAAAGTTTTTGGGTTATGCAGGAAGAGGAACGAGCGGACCCGATTACAATTATTTTGACGATGGAACAATTGCACCTTACGCATCACTTTCATCATTACCTTTTGCTCCTGAAATAGTGTTACCTACAATTAAATCAATGAATGAAAAGTATGGTAAAAAGTTATGGGGTAAATACGGTTATTATGATGCTTTCAATCCAACAGTTAACTGGTTTAATGATGATTTTATTGGCATAGATCAAGGTCCGATATTGATTATGATAGAAAATTTCAGAACAGGCTTGGTTTGGAATTATGTAATGAAAGATCCGATAATCCAAAAAGGATTAAACAAACTCGGCTACGAATATTTGAAATAGAATTTATTCATCTATTCATTCTGATTTAAATCTCTCCTGATCCGTTACATCAGTTTAAAATGGAAATATCAGTTAAAGCGTTACCTGCAGAAGTAGTGATTTATTATTGACTCTTAAATCATCCAGTAACTTTATGAAGGAACAAGAAACCACCACGGATCGCATCACAAAACCAGAAGACCGCATTCGCTTTTCACAGTTATCCGCATACGGTGCCGGGGGCATTATTCCCATTGCCCTCTTCAACGTAGCGGGAATACTCGTCGGGCTGATGGGCAATATAAGTTTAGGGCTAAGCGCCTTCTGGCTGGGAGCCATTTTGATTATTCCCCGTTTGTGGGATGCTCTTTCTGATCCTGTTATTGGTCATATTTCTGATAATACCCGGACCCGCTGGGGGCGCCGGCGTCCCTACCTGCTGCTGGGCGGAATAGCCGTTGCAGTTTCTTTTGTCGTCATCTGGTGGATCCCCAAAGGTGATATGGTGCGTGCCTGGTTCCCGACTGATTCGGGCTACCATTGGTTCCAGCTCTCCTATATTCTTTTTTCTCTCCTGATCTTTTTCACTGCCGTTAATATTTTCGAGATCCCTCACGGTGCCCTCGGGATGGAGATGACTACTGACTACCACGAACGCACGCGTCTGTTCAGCGCCAAAAGTTTTGTCGGCAATCTCTTTGCAATGAGCACCCCCTGGCTTTTTGCCCTCGCCAGCATGGAGATTTTCAAAGGCCCCGGAGGTAATGAAGCCGATGGGATGCGTTATGTCTCCTTACTTATAGCGGCCATCCTGATTCCGCTTTC
This sequence comes from Bacteroidales bacterium, assembly GCA_017882335.1. Classification (GTDB taxonomy): domain Bacteria; phylum Bacteroidota; class Bacteroidia; order Bacteroidales; family FEN-979; genus FEN-979. The sequence continues at coordinate 24,006 of JADGPR010000039.1, forward strand.
TTTCTGGTGGTTTTTCAAATTACGCGAACCAGGATTTAAAAAAGTTGCAAAGCAACAAAAAACACCCTTTTGGACAGATATGAAACACACTGCCAACAACCGGAATTTTATCATGTTGACGTTGACTATTTTCACCCTGGCCATGGGTTTTAATTTCGTCCAGCTGCTCGGGTCATATATTCCTATTTTTTATGTTTTCGGTGGTGATAAAGTTGCAGGCGCCAGGCTGCTTGGAATTAACGGCACCATCTGGGCAATCACCGGACTGCTTGCTGTCTTCCCCCTCAACTGGATAAGCCCGAAATTGGGGAAAAGGAATACCCTCACTGTTGCTATTTTACTCATGTGCCTGGCACAAATTTCCAAGATTGTCTGCTACAACCCGGTATATCCTTACCTGATCATCATTCCCACTATTCTGCTTTCTGCCGGCATGCTTTTTTTCTTTACGCTGGGAGCTTCCATGGTTGGCGATATCTGTGATGAAGATGAATTAAAGACAGGTCATCGCTCTGAGGGAAGCTATTACTCGGTATTCTGGTGGTTTATAAAAATGGGAACTGCCCTCGCCAGTTTTGTCGCAGGTGTGCTGATCGTATTTACCATGTTTGACGAAACCCAGGTCACAAAAGTTGATAGTTTACAGGGAAGCATCAGGGAGATGCGCGGCGAGGTGAAATCCCGGAAAGAAGGCAAACCCCCGACAGGAAATCTTGAGGAGTTTATTGGGAAAGCCAGGAAGCGCTCAGGTGATCTCATGTCACGCCTGGAAGCTAAATCCCTGGAAACTAAAAACAGCAAAGAGCATTATAAAAAGCTCATCCGGAACATCACAGCGGTAAATATCCGCCTTGCAAACATGAACGCTTCATTATCGTTAGATTTCCTCGATAAAGAACTCGGTACTATTGAAAGAGAAATCGTACCACTTACAAAGCAAACACCTTATACGCTTTTGATGATGCGTGTGGTTGAGATTGGACTGCCCTTGTTATTAAGCATCTTTTCAATTTTCTTTGTCCTCCGTTACTCACTGACTGAAAAACGAAGCCATGAAATTAAAGACCTTCTCAAGCAAAGGAATATGGAACGTTTAAAAGAAGAAGTATGACATTTAGTATTAAAGAAGGTAGTTTTTATTTTAACGACAAAAAGGTGTTTCTCAATTCGGGAGAGATCCATTATTTCAGAATTAAGCGTGATCTGTGGGACAAGCATTTGGAAGCAGCTAAAGAGGCCGGTTTAACTACCGTCAGTACATACGTTCCATGGGCATGGCACGAATCAGAGGAATCTGTTTTTGATTTTGACGGTGCATCATGTCCGGAACGCGATCTCAAAGGGTGGCTTCAGCGATGTCAGGCTCATGGATTAACTTGCATATTAAAACCAGGTCCATTTATTCTGGCAGAGTTTCGGGGAGCCGGACTGCCAGACTGGTTTATGGATCAATATGGTGACGAAGTTAAGATGCGCAACAGCAAAGGTGAAATAGTTCAAAGTGACGGAGTCAGCCTGTTTAATCAGAAATACCTGGGAAAAGTGACGCTGTGGTATGATAAGATCATGCCGTTCATCCGTGAACGCGAAATATCCGCTGGTGGTCCAGTCATCATGATGCAGATCTGTAATGAGATCGGCGTATTCTCATGGTTGGCGAAACAGGGAGACTACTGTAAGCCGGTGAAGGATCGTTTCATTTCATACTTATCGGACAAATTTTCCAGTATTGCTGAAGTGAATAGTTTGTGGGGAACAGATTATCAGGACTTTGCTCATATAGAACTTCCTCCTGATGGCAAGCTTCCTTATGCATCAAAAGGCGATCGTAGCCGTGATTTTGAATGGCACTGTTTCTGGAGAACCTATTATGGTGACTATTTAAGAATGCTGAGCGGTATGGCCAGGGACAGAGGTATAAGTGTTCCTTTATTTCACAATCTTCCCGGCTGGATTTATGGACACGGCTATGAATTTCCGGTCAATATCACTATGTATGAAGATTTATTTGATGATAAGAGTGAGATCCTGTTCGGAGTCGATCATATTCCGGAATTCTTCTCATATCGCAATATGCATGATGACCGAATCATTAATGATATAACTTTTGCCATGCAGGGGAACAAACCGCTATTTGCTGCTGAGTTCCAGAGCGGTTCCCGTGAATATCATGTGGTAACGAATCCACGTGAGATGGAACTCTTCTACAAAGCAAGCATTGCCGATGGTCTGGTCGGTTGGAACTACTATATGTTCTCGCAGGGACGCAACCCAAACCGCAAGGGCTATTCCGGAGAAACTTTTTACTGGTTCACCCCTCTCACAGCGGAAGGTGAGCGCACCAGTGCCTTCCCATTGGTCAAACGAATGAGTAAAGTTGTAAAAACTTCCGAAATCCTTATCGTTAATGCAAAACGTAAAGCTGAAGTATGCGTCCTTTTCTATCCTCCATATTATGCAACAGAGCTGGAAAGACCTGTTGAAGGAGGATGTGAACTTCAATTCACGGCTTCTGCAATTCGCAGACCGGCATATTTTGACGGGTTGCTGAAAGTGCTTCAGGTACTTAATATAGATTATGATATGATTGATTTGAGTAAGGCTTCTGCTGATACATTAAATAACTACAAACAGGTATGGGCATTCAGCACTGATGAGATGAATGCCAGGGATCAGCAGACAATTGTTGATTATACCATAGCAGGTGGAAATAGTGTTTTTTTCCCTTATCTGCCTGATCGTGAAATGTCGCAGAGACCATGTACAATCATTCGCGATGCTCTGTCAGTATCACCATCAGGAATAGGAACCATTGATTCACCATTGATCGATATATATGACCTGAAGGATATCAAGTGTGCCAATCCGCAAATCATCTATTCTGAAGAATCGCTCTCCGGTGCAGATGTTATTGCCCGGACCATTAATGGTACTGCATGTGGATTCACAAAAGTTATCGGAAGCGGATCCTTGATTCACCTGGGAACGTGGATCGGATTCGACACTGAAGGACATAAACCGGTATATGAAGCAATTCTGAATAGAACCGGTGCAAAGATTAGGCAAGCATCATCCGACAATGATAATATCGCTGTAAGAGAACGTTTCACAAATGACAATTCTGCAGTTCTTTTCGTAGGGAATTATTACAACGAAGAACAGACTGCTAAAGTTACTTATACTCATCCTGAAAGTGGTGATTCTATCACAATTCCTTACTCACAGGATGAGATGTTATGGCCGGCATTATACGGTGTATTAACTCCGGTGTGCCTGAAAATTTCTGACGGATTAAAGATTCTGCACAGTACCTCTGATATTCTCAGTGTTGCAGAGATTAATGGTCAACTTGAGATTACCCTGTATGGAGATCGTGATCTGGCCGGTGAGATAGTCTTTGAAGGTGCGAACGTTAAAAAGATCAAATCCGCAACAATAGATGATGAAGCTGTCAAAATAGTTCGTGACAACAAACGTATGGCGTTCAATTACAGTCACAAACACAAGAAAGAAATAATTTTGGATATTAAAATAAGCAATGAGACGGTTTAAAATTTACAAATGAATACAATTTCCATGACTCCCGATTTTTTAATGTATATCATAAAATGTTTATATATTTGCACGAAATGCTAATTAATATGAATAATAAAGCAATTAACAGGTTGAAAGCAGTTTTAGCAGAGCAAGCCAAGACAAATAAATGGCTGGCGGAACAACTCGGCAAAAACGAAACAACAATATCTCGTTGGTGCACAAATGAAATTCAGCCATCAATGGATAATCTTGTTGCTATAGCAAAGCTTTTAGGAGTCGATGTTAGAGAACTGATTAACTCCACAAAAAACATAAAGTAATTATGCAAGTAGAAATAAACGGAAATAAAATAAAAGCACCTCTAAAAGGGAAAGACATTTGGTTGGTGCTGACACCTGAAGAAAAGATAAGACAAGAATATATCTGCCGTCTTGTAAATCATTACGGTTACAGTCTTGACCAAATGCACCAAGAAGTTACAGTTGCCGAAGGCAACAAAAGAGGCACTGGTAGAGCCAGTGCTGATATTGTTGTTTGGAAAAGCAAAGAGGATGTTTGGAAGAAAGCACCAGTAATTGCAGTTGAATGTAAAGCGGACAATATCAATATTGTTGAAGGCGACTATTTTCAGGGTTCGCACTATGCAAGATATATGAAAGCTCCTTTTTTTGTTACTACAAACCTTAAACACACAAAGGTTTTCAAAGTAAATCTTGAAGGATTTCCAAAGGATTTGGAAGATGAAATTTTGGATATACCAAGTTACCAAGACCTAAAGAATGAGAAAAGAATAAAGGGCTTACTTACTCAAACTAAAGCATTTACAAGAGACGAATTTAGTAACCTGCTTTTTAGATGTCACAACATTATTCGCAATAACGACAAACTTTCACCTGAGGCTGCATTTGACGAAACAAGCAAAATCTTGTTTATGAAAATTCGTTATGAGCGAAATCCAGACGAAGACAATATTTTTTCATTAAAGCAATTTCAAAAGCAAGAAGCCCATTACGAAAAAAACATTCGACCTGTAAACATCAAGCGTAATGGACATAAAGACGATATTCCTTATATGGACTATTGGTTTGAAATGACAAAAGATGAATTCAAAGACGATGATTTGTTTGATCCGAACGAAAAAATAAAAATCAAACAAGCCAGTTTTGAAGCCATTGTAAAAGCATTAGAGATTTATAATTTATCTACAACATCAGATGATGTAAAAGGTATTGCCTTTGAAAAATTTCTCGGTAAAACTTTTAGGGGTGAATTAGGTCAATTCTTCACTCCTCGTACAATTGTAGATTACATGGTTGAAATACTCGACCCACAAGAAGGGGAAACAATTTGTGACCCATGTTGTGGAAGCGGTGGATTTTTAATCAAAGTTTTTGAATATGTAAGAGCTAAAATTGAAAACGAAATTCAAATAGCGAAAGATAAAATCAAAACACATTATTACAATGATGCTTATACCAAATTAACTGAAAAAGAACAGGAAAAAATTGACCAAAAAGTAAACGAGCAATTCAATTTGTTAAATTCAGAATTAGACATTAATAATCCTGATAGTAGAATTCGCAAACTCTCTTTTGATTGTATTTTTGGCACAGATGCGAATCCACGCATGGCAAGAACAGCAAAAATGAATATGATTATGCACGGTGACGGACACGGTGGTGTGCATCATCATGATGGATTATTGAATGTAAACGGAATTTTTGACAACCACTTTGAAATAATATTGACTAATCCTCCTTTTGGTGCAAGAGTTGAAAAATCTTTGAAGATTACGGAGCAAGACAAATACAAAGACATTGAAAGGATTAACAAGTATACCGAGCGTTATGGCAATGATTATTTGACTGCATTGGGTCAAATTAATAACAACATAGGCAAATCTGTTTTGAGTTTATATAAACTTGGCGAAATGAGCAGTTTAACAGAAGTTCTCTTTATTGAACGCTGTTTAAATTTGCTTTGCCCTGGAGGACGAATGGGAATTGTTTTACCCGAAGGTGTTTTGAATAATACTAAACTGCAAAAGGTCAGAGATTATGTTGAAGGTAAAGCCAAAATCATAAACATTACTTCTATTCCGCAAGATGTGTTTATTGCTTCTGGAGCAACAGTAAAACCAAGTTTGCTATTCTTTAAAAAATTCACTGAAGAAGAAGCAAAGACATACAATAAAATAAAAGACGAAGCAACAAAAACTGCAAATGCTAAGCACAAAGCAGAATTAGAGGAAATTGAAACACAATTAAAAGTTCGAGGATTAAGTAAGGAAGGAAAGAAAGAAATCAAGGAAAAACAAAACCAAATTCATCAACTTATAGTTGATGAAATAAAATTGGAAGTAAAAACAAAGTTTGATTATGAAATACCTATTGTGGAAGTAGAAAAAGCAGGTATAAGCACAACTGGAGCACCCATAGAAAATGAATTATTACCGGTAGCTATTGGGTTTAAAAAGTATCGTATCAAAAACAGACTTTGGAAAGAATATTTTGAAA
>JADGPR010000040.1 GCA_017882335.1 Bacteroidales bacterium
GATCACTGCCCTTACGATCGCGTTTGTCAGTTATACTGCTTCAGCTTACCTGAATAAAAATCAGGAAAAGGAAGCAAGAACCAAACTTTACACCGAGTTAATGACTAAACGCGAAGAATCTGAAAGCGCACTGCGAAAGGATATGTTCAACTCCATCATGAACAATATTTTGAAAGATAAAGCCGGTGCCTCTCTTGATGAAAAGATTCTTCAGCTTGAACTTCTCACCTATAATTTTCATGAATCGCTGAACCTGATGCCGATGTTTGAATACCTGAACAGGTGTAATAATGAAGATAAAAGGAATCCGGCCTTAAGACAAGCCTATAAATACAGGTTGATCAAAATGTCGAAAGCCACTATTGCAAAGCAAATATCTACCCTTGAAGCAGTATCAAAACCGGTAACGTTTACTTATGAAGATACCCTGTTTTCCTATAAAAACAAAAAGGAGTATAAAACGGACAGTGCATACAGGGCACATATCGATGAATTATATGAACAAAATTCAATTGCATTGAATGGAATGGACCCATTCTGCACCTATGTAGATTCGGTTTTCAATGGAACGACCTATGATTCCCTGCAACAGGTTGTACGAATCAAAATTCTGGATTACGATACGAATGATGCTTCTGTAAAAGTGCGATTGACCATTCAGACCAATTATCCCGGGAAAAACAGGGTTCCCGAAATGCCGCGTCAAACAGAGTTTATCGTTAATTATTTCGAGTTTCCGATGATCGACAATACACGGTTGAAAAATGACATGCGACTTGCCGTGGTGCTGAACAGCCTTGTCAGCGAAAACAGATTCAATAATTCCGGCCACTTGGCAGGTAAAAGTAACAGGATTGAATTAAAGGTTATTTATTTCCCTGGCTCACGCTCCAGCCTCAAAGAAAAGCCTTATTTCGACGACATCGTTTCGAAACTCCTCCTTAAGAATTGATTGTAAAAGCCGGACCATCTGACCACCTTGCGCCGATTTAAACTGACCACCGTATAAGTCTGACAATAATACATCCAAGTTGGTCTATTACGAACGGCCTGGGATGGTCAACTCTGTCGATTTGTCCACTAATGTGCTGCGTAAAGAATATTTGGCCAGCTATACCAGATTGGGCCTGTGGTTTCTATCCCCTCCCAATATCCGGGTGTTCCAGAAGATGGACCATCGCCATTGGTGTCGCCTTTGTAGTCGTCATCCGTGTAGGAAGTAAATACCACTCCCGGGCCGTCAAAGTTTTGAAGTTGCATATCTCCATCGGGCAGATACAATGCAAAGCCGGGGATTGTATACGCGGCAAATTTAATAACCACATTATCACCCAGTACCAATTTTTTCCCAAGGCCTGGGTCCATGTACCACATATTACCAGTCCATCCGCCTAATACAAACGCTACTTCCGTAGCGCTCCAGGTCATTAACGTTGCCTGATCCTGGTTATGAACACAGTCCACAAAGATTCCGTTGCATAAGTTCGTTTCTGCTGTATTAGCGGGATTGTGGAAAATGTTGCTGTTGTCAAAATTGGTAGATGTTCCAATAATAACCGGATGCCCGTTATCGAAAAATGTATTGCCTTGGGCTACGCTGCTAATCGGACACCAAGCCATATTGAGTGCTGCGAATTTTGAGTCAGTTCCACCGGCGGTATGAGCAAATACACAGTTCTTGATGGAATTATTTGCGCCATCGCCTACAACAAGTGCCTGTTCATAGGTTGCAGAAGCATACCCGGCATACAATATTTTGCAGTAATTGAGGCTGTTGTCAGAAGAAAGGCCGAAGGTGATAAACTGCCAATCTCCTTTAGCAGGAGCGGTGGCGGTGCTATCACCATTGGTGTCACCGCCATAGCTGTCGTCCTTTGATGAAGTGAAAATTACCGGAGCGGCCACCGTTCCATTTACTACCAGCCTGCCACCACTATTTACAAGCATCCCATGCTGTGGGCCGAACTTTACAATGGTCCCCGCTTCTATAGTAAGCGTGGCGAAAAGTCCGGGGAAAGTTGTAGCAACGTAATAAATATGACAACTGTCCCAGGTGGTTGCCGTGTTAATGCTAGCTCCCACGATTACTATTTCTTTTACACAACCTGTCCCTTTTACCACACAATTATTTGATGCAGAAGCGGTTCCACAGGCATTGGTACCTGTTAATTTTACCGTATAGGTTCCGACGTTCGTATAGGTGTGGTAGGGTTCAAAGGCTGTAGAGGTAGCACCATCACCAAAGTCCCATAACCAGGTGCCGCCGTTTCCGCCTCCTGTTATGTTGTGAAAAAGCATAGAAGCATTTACTAATACTGTGTCTGCGTGTCCCGAAGGGTGGACAGAAACATAAAAAGCAGGAGCATATACGTTGCAAGGTTCTTCTGTTGCTGCTTTCTGACAAGAATTGAAAATTAAAATACTTGTAAAAGCCAGGATGAAGGAAATGTATGTAAGATGTTTCATAAATTTAGTTTTAAAATTGTGAGGTAAAGGTAACCCATAAATCAGTTTTGGTATTAATTAAAAAGAACGTTGTTTTGAAAGTGCAAAAACGATGGGCTTGCTGGAGAAAACGGTCAAGTTGACCACCCTCTGCCGATTTTTATTGATCACCCTACTTTCTTAACTATCAATGGGGTGAGGTGGTCAGGTTGCTCCGGCGAAGGCTGGACAAAGCGAGCGTTCTTTCCACTCAGATCAATTGAAATGGTAAAGTCTGAAACGGAAAGTGCAAAGTGTAAAATTCTACACCTTGCACTTTACACTTTACACTTGAACTTGTGGGCCCACCTGGACTTGAACCAGGGACCACCTGATTATGAGTCAGGTGCTCTAACCAACTGAGCTATAGGCCCCCTTTTCAAATTACGAATTAGGAATTATGAATTACGAATTAGGGGACGGCAAAAGTAGAAAAAAAATCGCATTTTTGCAAAACAGTCGTCCTTGCTCACCCAAGCCTATGCTTTACCCCACACCACACAACTCAACTCGTAATTCCTAATTCCTAATTCCTAATTATCCTATAATGCTTCATCTCACATCCCATATCCCGCATCACACATCGATAAAAAACATCATCTTCGACTTTGGCGGGGTGATCTGCGACCTCGATATCCGCCGGACTATTGAGAAATTCAAGGAATTCGGTCTGCCAAAAGCTGAATTCTCCGGAACTCCCGAAGAACGGAACCGACAGTTTGAGTTGCTTGTTTCACATTATGAAACCGGCTTCATTACCTCTCAACAATTCAGAGATAAGATCCGTAACCATTACCAGGTTCCTCCATCCGACGCTGCCATCAACGATGCCTGGAATGCCCTGCTGGTGGGGATTCCTGAACCCCGGATCAGGTTACTGGAAAGCATACGGGATACCTACCGGATCTTCCTGCTAAGCAATTCAAATGAGATCCATTACCTGAAATACCGGGAAGACCTCCACCAACAATATGGCTACCGGAATTTTGATGCCTTATTCGAGAACGTTTATTTTTCCTACCGCCTCCATTTGAGAAAACCGGATCCGGCAATTTTTAAATTGGTTTTGAAGGAGAACAAACTGGATCCTGCCAAGACCCTCTTTATCGACGATACCCTTATCCACGTCGAGGCTGCCCGGGAACTCGGCATCACCGGGTACCATCTCCGGGAAGGGGAAGATCTCACCATGCTGTTTGAAAAACCGTAACTTTTCTATCACATCTTAGTATAATACAATGAAAGTCACTTGACTTTTCCTGAAATTTGTGTTAATTTTGCACCCCTTTTCAACCATATATATAAATATGAAATTATCTCAATTCCGTTTTCACCTGCCGCCTGAATTAATTGCCGGAAATCCTTCTAAAACGCGGGATGAAGTGAATATGATGGTGCTCGACCGAAAGACACAAAAGATTGAACACCGGCATTTTAAAGATATACTGGAGTATTTTGGTGAAGGGGATGTATTTATCATAAACAACACCAAAGTTTTTCCCGCCCGTTTGTATGGTGAAAAGGAAAAAACCGGTGCCAAAATCGAAGTTTTCCTCCTCCGTGAACTTAACCGGGAATCACGCTTATGGGACGTTCTCGTTGACCCTGCCCGGAAGATCCGGATCGGAAACAAATTGTATTTCGGGGAAGATGATTCCTTAGTAGCGGAGGTTATCGACAACACGACATCCCGCGGACGAACCATCCGGTTTCTGTTTGACGGGCCTTACGAGGAGTTCAAGAAAACCATTCAGAGCCTTGGGGAAACCCCACTTCCCAAGATACACAACCGCCCGGCAACAACGGAAGATGAAGAACGTTACCAGACGATCTTTGCCAAGCATGAAGGCGCCGTTGCAGCCCCGACAGCCGGAATGCATTTCAGTCGCGAAGTGATGAAACGGCTGGAATTACAGGGCATTTCTTTTGCCGAGATCACCCTGCATGCAGGACTCGGAAATTTCCGCACCATCGATGTTGAAGACCTCACCAAGCACAAGATGGATTCGGAAGAGGTGATCATTGACCAGCCAACTGCAGATATGGTTAATTGCGCGAAACTCGGGAAAAAGAAGATCGTAGCCGTGGGAACAACCACGATGAAAGCCATCGAATCGTCGGTTACCATTGCCGGCACCCTGAAACCTTTTAAAGGCTGGAGTAACCGTTTCATTTTCCCGCCCTATGAATTCAGCATTGCCAATGCCATGATTACCAATTTCCAGCTGCCACAAACACCGATGATGATGATGGTGGCCGCTTTTGCCGGATATGATTTTCTGATGGAAGCATACCGTGTCGCCATTGATAAGAAATACAAGTTCTTTACCTATGGCAATCCCATGCTGATCATTTAATCCTTCATTCCCGAACGCTTGTCAGAAAATACTGCCATATTGGTTGCGGGCGGAACCGGAACCCGCATGAATACGGAAGTTCCGAAACAATTCTTGCTGCTTGCCGGACAGCCCGTTCTGATGCATACCATCCGGATTTTTCATCTCTTTGACCCGGGGATGATTTTGTTTGTTGTGCTTCCTGAAAACCATATCCCCTATTGGGAAGAACTTTGCCGAAAACATTCCTTCACCATCGCCCATCGCCTGGTAAAAGGGGGCGAAACCCGTTTCGGTTCGGTGAAGAATGCACTGAAACAGATCAGCGGTGCAGGACTTGTAGCGATCCATGACGGCGTCAGACCGCTGGTTTCTATCGAAACGCTGAAACGCACCTTTGAAGAAGCCGGAAAAAGCGGGAATGCCATCCCGGTGATCCGGATGCATGAATCGATCAGGGAAACCGGGTTCGATGGGAGCAAAGAAGTAGCGCGTGAAAATCTGAGGATTGTCCAGACCCCACAGGTATTCCGGAAAGAATTGATCAAAAAGGCTTATGATTCAGCCCCTCACGAAAATTTCTCCGACGATGCAACTGTGCTGGAGACGCTCGGCGAAACTATCCATCTCGTGGAAGGAAATCCTGAAAACATCAAGATCACCCGTACTCCCGATCTCCACTGTGCAGAAGCTATTCTCGGGTATTCCGCTTTAAAGGGCTGATCTTTCTCCCTTTCCATTCATAAGATACCGCATTCCCAAGAATCCCGATCAATGAAACGTAGACCAGGTTCAGAACCTGGGTGACAGGATAGAGGTACCACAGTCTCGTCTTCCCGTAAAGGGCCATGATCCTGAAAACGGCAGGCACTTCGAGGATCATTTTTATTCCCAACAGAAAGAGTGAAAAAAATAAAACGTGCAAGCTAAAGATCCCCGCGACCAGGGTTGAAAGCAAAAGAAAATTGAATAACCAGGTTATGATAGCCACTGCCATTACAACGTGATCGGTATATCCGCGGCTTTTTGAGACCCACCGTAAACGCTGGGAGAAGAATTCACGCAGCGTTTTTTTTGCTTTTGTAGAAACCATAGCTTCTTCCGCAAACAAATATTTTACCGATTTTGCTCCGTATTTTTTCCGGATCTTCATCATCAGGAAAAGGTCATCGCCGGAAGGATATCGAAGGTCATCTTCTGAATCGCGGGTTTCCAGATATGCCTTTCGTTCAAAAGCCAGGTTGGCTCCATTGCACATGATGGGAAACCTCATGTTGCATGAACCGGCAGTTGCAGCCATCAGTCCGAAGAATTCCATGCTTTGCAGACGCTCAAAAAAGGAAGTTTCTTCATGAAAAGCAACCGGCCCGATGATCATTTTAGGATCCTGACGTTCATAAAAATCAACCATGGAAGAAATCCATCCGGGTTTCAGCCTGGTATCGGCATCGGTCGTGATAATGAGGTCACCGGAAGAGGCGTCCACTCCTGACCGGATGGAACGTTTTTTAAATGCCTGATCGTTTCCGGGCGCACCGGTAAGGATCAGGCGAAGGTTCATGGAGGGATGCGACTGTGCAAACCCCGAAACCCGCTCTTCTGTGAGATCAGTGGAATGATCATTTACCACAACGACCTCCACCAGGTGTGGCGGATAATCCTGGCTTTCCAGGTCCCTGAGACAGTGGCCGATATTTTCTTCTTCATTCCTTGCCGGGATGATGATGCTGATCATTGTCAAAGGCCGATCCGCCGTCCTGACAAACCGCTTCAAACGGAATATTCCAACATTGATCAGGATGATTATAAAAAAGTAGATGGAGGAAATAACCACGAACCCGGTACAAAAAATAGTCAGCGCAGTCATGATTTTCGGTTAGGCTTGTGAATTTTTGCGGAAGAATTTCAGCCGGAAAACAAAGAACGTCCCGATCACAGCAGGAATGGCCAGATTAATAATCCAGAGCAGTGTGGCCGCTGAAAGGATCCCGATCAGGATGGAATCGGACATGCCCGATGTATGGTTAAACCAGATCCCGAAGAAATAAACGGCAGCGGAATCCCGGATGCCGAGTTCGGTGAGTGTGATCGTAGGCACAATGGATAAAACGAAAAAGATCAGGGAGATGATGATGACGCCATCAATGAGCGGCACCGGCACGGAAAAAACCTTCAGCAGCACCAGAAACTGGATGGTAAAAACGATGTAGCGTAGAAAACTCATCCCGATCACATAAGCCATATCGTGTGGCCTGAATTCTGAGAAGACAGCCAGGTGCTTCCGGAATTTTTTCAGTTTTGACCGGAGCAGCTTGTCGCGCAGAACCGACAGGAACTGAACATTCACCACAAGGAACAACAACAACAGATCAAGGAAGATGATCAGTACAACAAACCCGTAAAAAATATAACCGGAGAAAAACGTGTTGCTGCCCAGGAATTTTGGAATAAACACCAGCATCGACAAGGTCCCGGTGAGGATGGTGATGAGCAATTGGCTCATGCTTCCGAGGATGGTGATGAGAATGCCATCCACATGGCTGGCTTTATCGAGGATAAATGCCCTGCCAAAATATTCGCCGGTACGGTTCGGGGTAAAAAAGCTGATGGATGCTCCTGTAAAAACGGCAAGCAATGACCGGAAAAAGGAAACACGTTCGATCTTTCCGATCATGAAACGCCATTTCTGCGATTCAAGTCCCCAGTTTACAAGCATTAGTAACACTACAATGAACAGCAAGGTTTTTATCCCGGGCTTCTCCAGGAGACCGGTAAACAGGTTGTATTGCTGCTGCCAGTCTTTGTCATGAAAGATCTTTTTATAAAGAAATCCATAGGTAGCCGCAAGGATGAAAATCCTTAGCAGTATGTTGTAGGTTTTCTTTAATTTTGTCTTCATTCTATCTTTAAAAAATTGGCAGACAACCGCATCATTTTAGGCATCGACCCGGGAACCAATATCATGGGTTACGGGATCATCGGGATCACGGGAAAAAAGATAAGCCTTTTATCGCTTGGGGTGTTAAAATTAAACAAAGTTGAAGGTCATGCCCTGAAGCTGAAAAATATTTTTGAACATACTTTTTCACTTATTGAGCAATATCACCCGGACGAACTGGCTATTGAGGCCCCGTTTTATGGTAAGAATGTACAGTCTATGCTGAAGCTGGGCCGGGCGCAGGGGGTGGCGATCGCCGCTGCTTTATCGCGATCTATACCGGTTTTTGAATATTCGCCGAAAAAGGTCAAGCAATCCATAACCGGAAAAGGAAGCGCTTCCAAGGAACAGGTTGCGGCTATGCTTCAAACGCTGCTGAGTTTTAAAGAGATGCCAAAGCACCTGGATGCAACCGACGGACTTGCCGTTGCGATGTGCCACTATTTTCAGCGTAATGCAAGTCAGGAGAAGAAGAGCTACTCAGGGTGGAAGGGTTTTTTAGTAGATAACCCCGATCGAAAAGGCTGAGGATCGAGAATGGAGGATTGAAAATGGAGGATTGAAAACTGAGAATCTAATCGATTCTCTATTCTCCATCTTCTATTCTCATACTGAATAGTACCTCCAACTACATTAGTTTCTGATAAACCATCCACCAGCGGTCTGGAATGTCGTTAGTACAGGCGGTCTGATAATCCTGGTAGGAACAGGGAACCAGGTAATGGCGCTGGTACTTGATGCGCATTTCAGATTGTAAGGGAATCTCCATCCACCAGCGGTCGGTCTTCTTGCTCTTAAAGAATGTCAGCTCTTCTTTGTGATCGGTGATCGCGACGCGGTAACGGATATAATCTTCATCATTTTTAAAAGGAAAATCGTTGGGACGGTTATAGAACCCTTCTACGAAATACCAGATCATTTGTGCCACCAGTTGGGCAGTCTGGCCATTCCGGTCGTATTGGGGATTGGTTTCATAAAAACCGATAGAGGTAAGCTTATCGCTCAATCCTGCATACCTTATGATCTGGCAGATCTCTTCGCCATAAAAACCGTTTGGCGTGCCATTCGCGTTGCCGGGAGCATCAGAAGACCTTACAGACGAAACATCCACTGTGATCAGGTCGGCATTTCTGACAACGGGTTCTGCTTCTTCAAGGTTCTCCCGTAATAGTCCCAGGCGGTAGGTGTCAAACATCAGATTCTTCATCAGTTTCAGCGCTTCCTGGTCGACAAAGTAGGTCTGGTAGCCCAGGTTTGCATAGTTGAAAAGGTAATTGGGTTGATGCAGGATGATATTGCTCAGGAACGACCGGGAGGTGACTTCATTTTCCGAACTGCCCAGGTCGAACATGGAATCGATGGAAACGATGTTGATGATCTGCCCGAGGCTCTGATATGCCTGGTAATTGGCATAGGTCAGATCCTGGCTGCCACCGATGATGACGGGAAAGATGTTCTTTTCAAGCATCTCCGCAATGACGGAAGAAAGTGCGAAATAGGTATCCGATACCTGGAATCCCGCTTTGATGTTTCCCAGGTCGACGATCTTAGGTTCGAAAGATCCCGGAAAAAGGTTGTACAGATGCTTTCGCACATAGTCGGGTGCAAGTGCGCACCCTTCGTTGTTAAATGCATTACGGTCTTCTTTTACACCAATCAGTACGATATCGGCGTCATGGTAATCGGGAAACTGGCCGGGAATGAGAAAAGCAGTTATTTTATCTCCCATCCGTATCAGCCCGGAAGACTCAGGCGTATAGCTGAGATCGGCAGGTTCAAAAAATTCAGAAATATCCATACATTTGATTAAATGACCGGATCAAATTTACTTCTTTTTTCTTGACGTTCTGCCCGGTTTGGAAGGTTCTGTTTCTTTTACGATAGACAGGCAATCTTCCAGTGTCAACTCTTTGGGATCCTTGCTTTTTGGTATTTTATAATTCCGCTTCTTAAAGGAAATGTAAGCGCCATACCGGCCATTCAGGATCTTCATATCGGCGTTTTCAGAAAATTCCCGGATAGTTTTTTCCGTTTCCTTCTTCCGTTTTTCCGTGATGAGTTCAATAGCTCTTTCCAATACGATCGTCATGGGATCATCCGTCTTTGCAAGCGAATAGAATGCCGAGTTATGGCGGACATACGGTCCAAAACGCCCGGTTGACACGATTACTTCGGAATCCTCATAATCGCCCAGGGGCCTGGGTAATTTAAAAAGTTCCAGGGCTTCGTCAAGGGTAATGGTATCGATGCTTTGTCCTTTTTTCAGGGATGCAAACCTGGGTTTATTTTCCGAATCGCTGTTGCCAAGCTGTACCATCGGGCCATACCTGCCGATCCTGACAGAAAGGTTCTCCCCGCTCAGCGGATCCTTGCCCAGGAGTTTTTCCCCGCTTACTTTCTTTGAAGTTTCAAGGGTTTCTTCAATCTGGGCATGAAAGGGATAATAGAAATCATGGATCATTTTATTCCATACCAATTTCCCTTCGGCGATTTCATCAAACTCCTCCTCCACATTGGCCGTGAAATTATAATCCAGGATGTTAACAAAATATTGCATCAGGAAGGTATTGACAAGGTTGCCGATATCCGTCGGGTAAAGCTTGGCTTTTTCAAAGCCTGTGTTTTCCGTTTTAATCTCTTCGGTAAGTGACTGGCATCGCAGCTTGATCGACGAATACTGGCGGACAATGCCCTCCCGGTCTTCCTTGATCACATATTCCCGTTTCTGTATGGTGGAAATGGTGGGCGCATAAGTAGATGGACGACCGATGCCCAGTTCCTCCAGTTTTTTGACAAGGCTTGCTTCTGTATATCTTGGCGGATGCTGCGTGAATTTCTGAGTTGCCTGGATCTCCTGTGCAATCATCTTATCACCGGTAGAAACAAGGGGCAACATTCCTTCCTGGTTTTCATCATCGTCATCATCTTTTGATTCCATATACACTTTCAGAAACCCGTCGAATTTGATGACTTCTCCTCTGGCGATAAACTTTTCCGTTGTGTTTGAAATTCCGATGGTAATATTTGTTTTCTCAAGAATGGCGTCGCTCATCTGGGAAGCGATTATTCTCTTCCAGATCAGGTCGTAGAGCCGTTTCTGCGAATTGTCGCCTTCGATGTTCCGGTGATTCAGGTAGGTAGGCCGAATGGCTTCATGCGCTTCCTGGGCTCCTTTGGTGCGGGTTGTATACTGCCGGGTCTTCACATATTCTGGGCCGAACGACCGGGTGATCTCTTCTTTTGCCATACCCAACGCCATCTTGGAGAGGTTAACCGAGTCGGTACGCATGTAGGTGATCTTCCCCGATTCATAGAGTTGTTGTGCAACGCGCATTGTATTTGTGACGGAAAAACCGAGTTTCCGGCTGGCTTCCTGTTGCAAAGTCGAGGTGGTAAACGGTGGTGCAGGCGATTTCTTTGCTGGTTTAGTGTCGATGTCATCGACTGCAAACAAGGCGGTTTTGCATTTTTCAAGAAATGCGATAGCCTCTTTTTTGTCGCTGAAACGTTTGTTCAGTTCGGCCGTTACCTTTGATTTTTTCTGATCATCATCCAACAGGAAATCTGCCTGGACACGATAGGAAGAAACGGCAGAAAAGTTGCGGATCTCTTCTTCTCTTTCGGCGATCAGGCGGACTGCAACAGACTGAACCCTTCCAGCTGAAAGGGAGGGTTTAATTTTTTTCCAGAGCAGGGGGGAAAGTTCAAATCCTACCAGCCGGTCGAGCACCCTGCGGGCCTGTTGAGCATCCACAAGGTTTTTATCGATCTTCCTTGGGTTTTCGATCGCCTCAGTTATGGCCGTCTTCGTAATTTCATGAAAAACGATCCTCTTGATTTTCGATTCATCCAGGTCCAATGCCGATACAAGGTGCCATGCAATGGCCTCCCCTTCGCGATCTTCATCGGATGCCAGCCAGATCGTTTCCGCATCGGCCGCTTTCTTTTTCAGTTCGGCAACAACTTTTTTCTTCTCCGGCGAGATGATATATCGCGGAAGAAATCCATTCTCAATATCCACGCCGAGGTCTTTTTTCGCAAGGTCCATGACATGGCCAAAGCAGGATTTTACAACGTAATCCTTTCCCAGGAACCCCTCTATGGTTTTGGCTTTTGCAGGAGACTCAACGATGACAAGGTTTTTGGTCATTTCCAGGAGATTAGTTAAGATTGTGAAAACCGGCACAAAAGTAAAACAATTAACAATTCAAATCACTTTTAGCCTTTATCGTCTACAAAAACGAAAAGAACGACAGCTTATTCTGTTTACCTTTGTACACTTTTTTCAGCTTAATCGGGAAAACAGGGAAAAAGTAATACATACAAAGGGTGAAAAATAAAAAATTCTTTATCGAGACCTATGGTTGCCAGATGAATTTTTCTGACAGTGAGATCGTTGCATCGATCCTTGAAGAGGGAGGTTTTGGCAGCACGAAGGATATCATGGATGCCGATATGATCTTTATCAATACCTGTTCGATCCGGGATAATGCAGAACAGCGGGTACGAAAAAGGCTGGAGTACATGCAATTCCTGAAGAAGAAAAATCCGGGGCTGGTCATCGGAATGCTGGGATGCATGGCGGAGAGGCTGAAGACACAATTGCTGGAAGAAGAGCAGGTACTGGATCTTATTGCCGGGCCGGATTCCTATCGTGACCTGCCCCGGCTGATGGCCGAGGTGGAATCGGGCAGAAAGGCTGTCAACACCTTGCTTTCCATTGAAGAAACTTATGCCGATATTTCCCCGGTGCGCTATGATTCCAACGGGATATCGGCTTTCATCTCGATCATGCGGGGCTGTGAGAATTATTGTGCATATTGTGTTGTACCCTATGTGAGGGGACAGGAACGAAGCCGGGATGGTATTTCCATCACACAGGAAGCAGAGACACTCTTTCACAGGGGTTTCCGGGAAGTGACCCTGCTGGGGCAGAATGTCAATTCCTACCAATGGATCCAGGATGGGACGAAAACCGCGTTTGCCGGACTTCTTGAAAAAGTAGCACAGGTGAACCCCTTGTTACGGATCCGTTTTGCCACTTCGCATCCCAAAGACCTTTCTGATGAACTGCTCCAAACCATGGCCCGATATAAGAACATTTGCAAAGCCATCCATCTCCCGGTGCAATCGGGCAGCACCAGCATCCTCGACCACATGAACCGCGGATACACGCGCGACCAATACCTTGAGCGCACAACTGCGATCCGGAGCTTCCTCCCCGATTGTGCCATTTCAACTGACATTATTGCCGGTTTCTGTGATGAAACGGAAGAAGATCACAAAGAAACATTATCTCTCATGGAACAGGTGGGATTTGATTATGCATATATGTTTCGTTATTCTGAGAGACCGGAAACCCTGGCGGCAGACCGGTACAAAGACAATGTTCCCGCAGAGATCAAAGACCGGAGGTTGCGGGAGATCATCGACCTTCAACAAAAACTCTCTTACCAAAGCAATAAAAAAGATGTCGGTAAAACAGTTGAAGTGCTGATTGAGAGTTTTTCAAAACGTTCCGATGAGTTTTTTTCAGGCCGGAATTCACAGAACAAAGTAGTAATATTCCCCGTAACCAGCAATAACCCCGGAGATTATGTACGTGTAAAAATCAACCGGTTCACGTCTGCAACACTGATCGGTGAAGTAATTTAAAAATAAGATATAACTTATTTTGACATACAGATATGACTTTGATTCAAACCCACACTGTATTTGCAGGATGGTGAAATTTTTCGGTTTACAAAAAAAGTTTACCTTTGCACTCTAATTTTTTTAAAAAACCCATTGTTTTATAAAAATTTTCAATCCCGATCGGGGAATCCCCGTGCTATTTCGCCTGGGTCTGTGATTAAAATAATACATATGAAGAAGATTACCGGTTTTTCATTTGCTCACCTGTTTTTAATAGGTATGATCCTCGTATCCTTAAGTTCTTGCGTAACCCAAAAGCAGGTAAAATATCTTCAGCGATTACAAAAGGAAGATACTACTCATTCCTATCAGAACCGCAAGACGTCGGATTATAAGATCCAGCCACATAATAACCTGTATATCCGGATTTACGGCCTGGATGAAAAATCCTTTCTTTTCTTCAATAAACAATCCGGTATCGCTAATTATGCTGTAGAATCCTCGGAAATCGGGTTATACTTGGACAGTTATGTGGTTAATGACTCAGGCTATATTGATTTTCCGCTGATCGGGAACATTTTTGTGAAGGACCTGAAGGTTGATCAGGCAAAAAACATGATCCAGTCACTGGTAAATGAATACCTCAAGAATGTTCTCGTGACCGTGAAGATGGTGAACTTTAACATAACCATCCTTGGGGAAGTCCAAAAACCGGGAAGTTACAAGGTGTACCAGGATAAGATCAATCTCTTTGAAGCGGTTTCGCTTGCAGGTGACCTGACCGCATTTTCCAACCGCCAGAAGGTTGCATTGGTACGGCAAACGAAAGAAGGCTCCCGGGTGATCTACCTTAACCTGAACAGCATTGATATCCTGAGCTCGCAATATTATTACCTGGAACCCAACGACATCCTATACTTCGCCCCGCTGGGGATTAAGCGGTGGGGAACAGAGACTTTCCCGTGGGCGCTTATTTTCAGTGCTATTTCGACAGCATTGTTATTGATTAATTACCTCAAATTATAAAACAAAGGGCAATGGAAGAGAATTCTCAGTTGGGTGACCAGCAACAATCCATCGATTACAAAGCGATATTTTTCAAATTACTCAGATACTGGTATCTCTTTGTTTTGATGATTTTTTTGGCATTATTAATTGCCTTTCTTTTCAATAAGTATACCCGGCCTATTTATGAAGTAACGACCACTGTACTTCTGAAAGATCAATCAGACAAAAAGATCGATCCCCAGGATATGCTCGGGTTCGGATTTGGCAGCAAGGACCAAAACGTTCAGAATGAAATCGGTGTTCTGACATCTTACAGCATGATATACCGGACCGTTTCCAATATCGGTTTTGAAGTGTCTTATTTTTCCGAAGAGAATTTTATAACTTCCGATCTTTATAAAAAGTCTCCCTTTATCGTAGAATTTGACCGTAACTTTCCCCAGCCATCGGATTTACGTTTTGATATAACCATTTTATCAAAAGATCTATATAGGCTTGAAACGAAGGAAGAGAATGTTCGTTTTTATGATTATTCTCAGGAAAAGCTCCTTGACAGGGGCCCCGTTACAGTCAATTATGATCAAACGCTTTCTTTTGGGAAAGAAATTATTACCCCCTACTTTAAATTTAAAATCGTTTTAAATTCCACTTTCAACCCTAAAAAAGACATCAACCGTTCCTTGTATTTTCTGCTGAATAATTATGACGGCCTGGTACGTGAATTCAATAATTTTAAGATTGAACGACTTACCAAAGAAGCCTCCATATTGCAGATCAAGATAACCGGCGGAAATATTGGAAGACTTTCTGATTTCTTAAATACCCTGACCGGGGAATATCTTGAAAGGGGATTAGAGAAAAAGAATCTGGTTACAAAGCGTACCATTGCTTTTATTGACAATGAGTTGAAAGGCATTTCGGATTCTCTTACTTTTTCTGAAAGATCACTGCAGGTTTTCAGGGCCAAGAACGAGATCATGAGCATGGACGAAGAATCCAAGCAGGTCTTTGAAAGAATGGTCAAGTTACAGGAAGAGAAAGCAAAACTTCTGGTGCAGTCAAAGTACTTAGAAAACCTTAAGGAGTACCTTGAAAAAAACACAAAATTAGATGAGTTGGTCATTCCTTCATCCATGGGAGTTGAGGATCTTTTGCTGAATGAACTTACCATGCAGATGACTAAACTGTATACGGAAAAGACTGAAATGACGCAATTTTCAAGAGAGAAAAGTCCGTCCATAAAATCCCTGGATATCCAGATCAATTCCACGAAGAATGCCATTTTTGAAAACATCAAGAATGCCATCAAAACCAATAATATTGCACTGAAGGACATTGATGAAAGGATTGGTGTCATTCTTTCGAGGATCAATCAACTTCCCGAGACACAACGGGTGCTTATCGGCATTGAACGGAAATTCAAACTTACCGATGCTATTTACACATACCTTCTACAGAAAAGGTCGGAGGCCCAGATCACCCAGGCATCAAACCTTCCCGACAATGAAGTCCTGGATAGTGCGAGAACTGAAAAAAGCACCCCTGTTTACCCGAAAAAAAGTCTGAATTATCTGATCGCCCTGATCATAGGATTGATCATTCCCGTTGTTTTTGTTCTCGGAAAAGATTACCTGAACGACAAGATCATGGAACGGGAGGATGTGGAAAAGATCACCTCCATTCCCATCATCGGCCATGTTATTCACTCCGATAAAGAAAGCAAAGTAGTGGTGATGGATTCCCCGAAATCATCGATTGCCGAATCTTTCCGGTCAATCCGCACCAACCTGCAGTATCTGCTCCAGGGAAAAGAAAAGCAGACCATCCTTGTTACTTCTGATATGGTGAGCGCAGGCAAGACATTCTGTTCCATCAACCTTGCTTCGATCTTTGCCATGTATGGTAAAAAAACGTTGCTGATGGGGTTTGACCTCCGCAAGCCAAAAATCTTCAAAGATTTTGGCCTTACCAACGAGGAAGGGATCAGTTCTTACCTGATCAACAAAAGCAGTATTGAGGCCATTATCCAGAAATCAGGTGTGGAGAATCTGGACATCATCATGGCCGGGCCCGTTCCTCCCAATCCTTCCGAACTTATCGCCTCGGATAAGGCAGGAACGATGTTTGCTCTCCTGAAGGAAATGTACGATTTTATCATCATTGACACGCCGCCGATCGGGCTTGTCACCGATGGCTTCCTGCTGATGAAGTACGCCGATGCCAACCTGATCTTGGTCAGGCAGAATTACACCCATAAAAAGGTTTTTGCTTCTATCATTCGTGACCTGGAAAAGCGGAAGTTGCCAAACCTTGCCATCCTCATCAATGATGTTAAGCTTTCGAGAAATTCATACGGCTACGGTTACGGCTACGGTTACGGGTATGGATATGGGTATGGTTACGGGTATGGACATGGTTACGGTTACGGATATTATTCTGAAGACCGGAAGGCAGAGAAAAGATCTGTATTGAAAAGAATTTTTGGGAGATCGTAGTGTGTCAGTTACGTCATTTACAAGAGTTAGAATCCGAAGCAATATTTGTTATCAGGGAAGTTGCTGCCCAATTTGAGCGGCCCTCCCTGTTATTCTCCGGGGGCAAAGATTCGATCGTGCTGGTATACCTTGCACAAAAGGCCTTTTGGCCGGCCCGGATTCTCTTTCCACTCGTCCACATCGATACCGGCCATAATTTTGACGAAACCCTTCTGTTCCGTGATGCGCTCGTGGAGAAATTCCATGCCCGGCTGATCGTTGGTTCTGTCCAGGAATCAATCGACACGGGAAGGGTCGTCGAGGAACAAGGCTACAATGCCAGCAGGAATATACTTCAAACAGTAACTCTTTTGGATACTATCGAAAAGTACAAATTTGATGCAGCTATTGGGGGGGGGCGGCGTGATGAAGAAAAAGCCCGCGCAAAGGAACGATTCTTTTCGCACCGGGATGAATTTGGCCAATGGGACCCCAAGAACCAACGGCCTGAACTCTGGAACATCTTCAACGGAAAGAAAAGGATGGGTGAACATTTCCGTGTATTTCCCATCAGCAACTGGACCGAGATGGACATCTGGCAATATATTCTTCATGAAAACATCGACTTACCCAGTATTTATTATACGCATGAGCGGAAAGTTTTTAACCGCGATGGCGTCTGGCTTGCCTGGGCGCCTTTCATGAAACTGAAGGAGAAAGAAATGGTGGAAATCAGGAAGGTCAGGTGCCGTACGGTTGGCGACATCACCTGCACGGGTTTGTCGCTTTCAACGGCTAACTCACTCGAAGATATCATCCGGGAGATCGCAGCCACACGCGTGACTGAAAGAGGCGGAAGATACGACGACCAGCGTTCGGATGCCGCCATGGAAGACCGGAAAAAAGAAGGCTATTTTTAATACTGTTAAGAAGGCATGACAAAGCATCAGGATAGCAGCGGTGAATTCTCCAGCAAAGTGTACCTTGAGATGGAATTGCTTCGTTTTACGACGGCCGGCAGTGTAGATGATGGAAAAAGTACGCTGATCGGGCGCTTACTTTACGACAGCAAATCCATTTTTGAAGATCAGCTGGATGCAGTCAAAAAGGCCAGCCTGAAAAAAGGAAGTGAACACCTCAACCTGGCACTGCTCACCGATGGACTCCGTGCCGAAAGGGAACAAGGCATCACCATTGATGTTGCCTACCGCTATTTTGCAACGCCCCACCGGAAATTCATCATCGCCGATACCCCTGGCCATATCCAGTATACCCGCAATATGGTTACCGGCGCCTCTACGGCCAATGCAGCCATCATCCTGATCGACGCCCGGAACGGAGTAACCGAACAAACCCATCGTCACGCTTACATTGCTTCTCTGCTTGAGATCCCGCACATCATCGTTTGCATTAACAAAATGGATCTGCAGGATTACAGAGAGGAGGTTTTTAACCGGATAAAGACAGATTTCAAATCTTTTTCCGACCAGGTATTCCCGGGGAAAGATGTCCGTTTTATCCCTATCAGCGCACTGCACGGCGACAATGTTGTGGATCCCTCGGAGAACATGGATTGGTATCAAGAAGGAACCCTTCTTCAGGCCCTGGAGAACATTCCCATTTCAAATGACCATAACCTTACGGATGGCCGCTTCCCGGTTCAATTCATCATCCGTCCCGAATCCAATGAGTTTCATGATTACCGTGGATATGCCGGACGCATTGCCGGAGGTTTCTTTCACAAAGGCGACCGTATACTTGTCCTTCCTTCACGGATCCCATCGGTTATAACTTCCATCAACACCTTTAACAATACGCAGGAAGAAGCATTCGCCCCAATGTCGGTTACACTTACCCTTGCAGATGCTATTGATATCAGCCGTGGAGACATGATCGTTCAGGAGAACAATATACCCCGCGAAAGTACTACGATCGAGGTGATGCTCTGCTGGATGAACCAACGCCCGCTGCAGGTGAATGGGAAATATGCCGTAAAACACACCACACGGGATGTGCGCTGCATGGTCAGGGAGGTTAAATACATCCTGAACATCAATACGCTTGAAAAACAGGAAGAGGAGAAAGTTGTAAAACTGAATGATATTGCCTGTGTTATGCTGCTGACCACCAAGCCGCTGTTCTACGATCCTTATTCCGTGAACAGGATTACCGGCAGCCTGATCCTGATTGATGAATCCACCAACGAAACGATGGGGGCAGGAATGATCCTTTAATCATGTGTTTTCCACAATAAACAGAAAAAAATCGAGTTATCAGGATATTCAGAAACGCTTGTTTTTCTTAACCTTTATTTCATGATAACGATGCGAAATTCCATTATCTCCCTGTTTCTTTTTCTGGTAATGATAACAGGTTTTGCCCAGACAACTGGCATCGGCCAATGGAGAGACCACCTTCCCTATTCCAATTGCATTGCCGTGAAAGAAGTCGGAAGCAGGATTTACTGTGCCACACCCTATTCCATCTTTTATTACGATAAAGAGGATAACAGCATTCAACGGATCAACAAGATCAATGGCCTTTCGGATATCGGGATCTCGGCCATGAACTATAACGCGACGTATAATACCCTGGTGATCGCTTATACCAATGCCAACATCGATCTTATCAAGAACAATACAATCCTTAACATTTCTGATATAAAACGGGCATCCATTCTTGGGAACAAAACCATAAACGATATTTATTTCATCGGGCAGTATGCCTATCTTTCCTGTGGTTTCGGCATTGTGGTGCTGGATGTGGATAAAGAGGAGATCCATGACACATATTATATCGGAACCAACGGAGCCCAGATTAACGTGCTCGGCCTGACGAAAGATGATCAAGACACCCTCTTTGCAGCAACAGAAAAGAACGGCATTTACCTTGCCTACGCCAAAAGTCCCAACCTGGCAAATTACCAATCCTGGAAACAAGATACCAGGTTGACCATAGTGAAAAAATACGACAACATCATCACCTTTAACGGTCAGGTGGTCGTGAGCCAGTACCAAACATCCCCAGCGGCAGATACCCTCTACCGCTATTCAAACGGCCAATGGGGCAAATGGGTGATGGATTTTTCGAGTCCTGTTTCGCACATGGAAGCGAGCCATGGGAAACTGGTTATTTCCTGTGATCATTTTGTGAAATATTTTGACCAGGATTTTAACCTCATCAACGGGATATACAGCTATAACGGAGCATATCCCAGTCCGTCGGATGCTGTATTTGATGCAGGCGGACTGATCTGGATCGCAGATAAAAATGCAGGACTGGTATTCCTGGATCAGAATGGAGCTTTTACTCCGATCAACTTAAGCGGGCCTCTTACATCCCTCGTTTTCGGAATGACTGCTTTTGGAAATGATGTCTATGTTGTTCCGGGAGGAAGGGATCCTTCGTATTCTCCACTTTTCCCAATGCCAACGGAGATTTATCATTACAACAACGCCTCTTGGACAAACTTTACTCCTTTAACAGATCCAAACCTGGGACAGCTTTTTGATCTTTGTACAGTCAGCATTGACCCCAGTGACCCGCGAAGAATCTTTGTCGGCTCGTGGGGTCGTGGATTGGCTGAACTATACGACGGCAAGATGATAAACCGTTATGGTTATTGGAACAGTACGCTCCGGAATCACAGTGAAAGTAATGATACCAGCGATATCCGGGTCGGGGGCACTGCTTTCGACAGTGACGGTAACCTTTGGGTGGTGAATTCTCGTAACAACTGGTGCATCTCGCGATATTGCAAAACTTGCAACCCGAAATGGACCGGCTACAATGTTCCTATCCTTGGCAATGACGACCTTGGTCAGCTGATCATCGACCACAATAACCAGAAATGGGTGATAATGCGCATCCTGACATCTGTTCCCGGCACCCTGCTGGTTTTTAAAGAAGATGCTACGACTCCTGCAAACAGCAAATACATCATGCTGAACCAGCAGCCAGGCAACGGGAATATTCCTGGGCAGGCTGTTTTTGCAATGGCTGTGGATAAGAACGGACAGGTATGGGTTGGAACAGAAAAAGGAATCGGCGTTTTCTTTAATCCCGAAAACATTTTTACCGGCCAGGATTTTGACGCACAGCAGATCCTGGTGCAGCAAGGAGCCTATGTTCAGTATCTGATGGAAAATGAAAAAGTGACTGCGCTGGCCGTTGATGGCGCCAACCGTAAATGGATCGGCACCGAAGGCGGAGGATTGTATTTATTTTCGGAAGACGGAACAAAACAGATTAACCATTTTACCACCGAAAATAGTCCGCTACTATCCGACAATATTCTTGCACTGGCCATCGGTCCGGAAACCGGGGAAGTGTTTATCGGTACCGACCAGGGGCTTGTCTCTTACAAAGGAACTGCAACCGAAGGAGATGAAAACTTCTCCTGTGTTTATGCATATCCCAATCCTGTAAAAGAAGATTATGACGGGTTAATCGGTATCAAGTGCCTTGTTACCAATGCCCAGGTTCGTATTACCGATATCGAAGGTAATCTTATCTTTTCCACCAAGGCAGAAGGTGGCCAGGCAGTTTGGGATGGAAAGAATTTCAACGGGAGAAAGGCCAAAAGCGGGGTTTACCTGGTTTATGCCGGTAACAATACCGGAACCCAGAAAATCGTAACCAAAATTCTCATTATTCATTAATGTTTCATCAGACCAAGGGAATCGCCATCCATGCGACCAAATTCTCGGAAACCAGCAATGTTGTAAAGATCTATACCGAACTTTTCGGGCTGCAGTCATACCTTGTAAAGGGAGTTCGGAAACAGAATGCAAAGATCAAACCCGGGCTTTTCCAACCCCTTACACTTCTTGACCTTGTGGTTTATCACAAGGAAAAATCTTCACTTCAAAATTTAAAGGAGGCAAATTATTCCCATCCTTACCAGGCTATTCCTTTCGACATCCGGAAAAGTTCCATTGCACTCTTTATCAACGAACTTATCTATAAGACCATCCATGAAGAAGAGCCGCACCCGGAACTCTTTTCGTTTCTTTATGATACCTGCCTCCAATTGGATGCAACCGTTGACAATTTTTCGCTTTTTCACCTGGTTTTTTCTCTGCAGCTCACCCGATACCTCGGGTGTATGCCACAATTTAATTATTCCGGCAAGACCCCGTTTCTGAATCTCCGGGAAGGAATTTTCCAGTCAAGTGTTCCCGAACACCGTGATTTCCTGGATCCCGCAATGAGCCACATTTTCTTTCAACTGTTGCTGACCCCGGAAGGAGCAGGTGCCCCTATCCAGGTACCCGCCAAAACCCGGGATACATTGTTGGAAATGATCCTTTTTTATTACCGTTTGCATGTACCGGGATTCAGGGAAATGCAATCCCATCATATACTGCATACGGTACTGGGATAAGTCTTCGCATCCAGGTTTTTCGTTATCTTTGCCCAAAATCTGAAAATATGTCACAGGTACTGAGTGACCAGGAGAAGATTCGCCGCGACTCACTGAATGAACTTTTACGGTTAGGAATTAATCCTTACCCGCCGGATACGGTTGAAGTCAATGCGCATGCCACAGAAATAAAGAAAAAATTTGCAGAAGATCAATCGCTTTTCCAAGATGTCAGCATTTCCGGGAGGATCATGAGCCGGAGAATTATGGGAGCAGCCTCGTTTGTTGAGATTCAGGAT
Organism: Bacteroidales bacterium; assembly: GCA_017882335.1. GTDB lineage: Bacteria > Bacteroidota > Bacteroidia > Bacteroidales > FEN-979 > FEN-979. Next base: position 22,539 of record JADGPR010000040.1, read on the forward strand.
TCAACCGGCAGGATTCAGCTGTACGTGAAACGGGATGATATCTGTGCCGGTGAAGACAAAACCCTTTACAATACGGTTTTTAAGAAATTGCTCGATATCGGCGATATCATTGGTGTGAAAGGATTTATGTTCATCACGCAGATGGGCGAGATCACCCTACATGTAAAATCCCTTACCCTTCTTTGCAAATCATTGCGCCCGCTTCCGATCGTGAAAGAGAAGGAAGATGCTGTTTTCGATGCATTCACTGATCCCGAACAACGCTACCGCCAGCGGTATGTGGACCTGATCGTGAATCCGCAGGTGCGGGAGATCTTCCTGAAACGCGCCATTCTGGTCAATTCCATGCGTACATTCCTGAATCTCCGGAATTACCTTGAAGTGGAAACCCCGATCCTCCAGCCTTTGTATGGGGGCGCTGCAGCACGGCCTTTTACCACTTATCACAACACCCTCGACACGACACTTTACCTGCGCATTGCCAATGAGCTTTACCTCAAACGGCTGATCATTGGCGGCTACGATGGAGTGTATGAATTTTCAAAAGATTTCCGCAATGAGGGGATGGACCGGTTTCACAATCCCGAATTCACCCAGATGGAATTGTACGTAGCCTATAAGGATTATGAATGGATGATGAACCTGGTGGAAGAGATGGTGGAGAAGATCGCCATTGACCTTCACAATACTACCGAGGTACAGGTAGGGGAAAACCGGATCGATTTCAAACGGCCGTGGAAGCGATTTACAATGTACGAGGCGATTCAGCATTTTACCGGGATCGATATCACCGGGAAAACCGAGCAGGAACTGGTCGTCATTGCAAAAAGCCTGGATGTGCCGGTTGATACGACCATGGGCAAAGGAAAGATCATCGACCAGATTTTCGGGGAAAAATGCGAGCCAAGCCTGATCCAGCCAACTTTCATCACCGATTACCCGGTGGAGATGTCGCCCCTGGCAAAGAAACACCGGAACAAGGAAGGGCTGGTTGAACGGTTCGAGGCCATCTGCAACAGCAAAGAGATCTGCAATGCATTCTCCGAACTCAATGATCCCATTGATCAGCGGGAAAGGTTCGAAGCACAGCTGGAACTTGGTAAACGCGGGGATATGGAATCGATGGTACTCGATGAAGATTTCCTGCGTTCACTGGAATTTGGAATGCCGCCGACCGCAGGAATGGGGATCGGTATCGACCGGCTTACCATGATCATGACCAATTCCTCATCCATCCAGGATGTACTGTTTTTCCCGCAAATGCGGCCTGAAAAAAGATCTACCTGATCCGCAGCATCTTCTTTGTAACGGTTTCCTTATCGATAACGATCCGAAAATAATAGATCCCGGCAGGGAAATCTCCTGCATTGAAGGTAATATTATATACACCGGCAGCTTGTTCTGCACTCACCAGCGTGGTAACTTCCGTTCCTAATGTATTCAAGACATCCAGTTTAACTTTCGATTTTTCCGGCAACTGGTAATGGATAACCGTTGAACCTTTGAACGGGTTCGGGAAGTTGTAAAGGACGATTGAATTTGCAGTACCGTAAGCTGGAATTAAAGTAAGCAAAGAGTCATTGATCATGATGATCACGCGGTGGAGGCCGGAATCGCTGACGATGTTCATGGTATCAACATGGTAACCGAAAACGAAGGAATTAGTCGGTATCGCCACTTTGACATGAATGTATTCGGAGTCTCCTGCGTTCATCATATGCGGAAAAGAAGTAACCGACATACTATCAACATACCACCAGTTGTGACTTTGTTCGACCGATACCAACGAAATCCCGGCTAAAGAATAATTATAAAGCCGGGTTGCTTTACCGATCATACAATCATCGAAGGTCCGGAACCAAAGGGTATCAGGAATGGCAGTAATGTCTGTATAAATGGCAGTAAAAGTAAACGGGTCGGCAGGGCCCATGAAGGGCATGGTGGCATTGTGTCCCGATTTGTCGGCGGCATAAAGATAATATTGGATGATGCTTCCTGAAGGCTGTTTCGGGATTATGCCGGTATAATGCAAGCCCGAGGTATTCACCATGTTTACCTTGTGATAATTCCCCGAATTGACCTGGTACCAGATCAGCACTGAATCATTGTAAACAGCCGAATCGCTGCAGGGGATCAGGTCGGCGGTTAGAACGAAATTATCCTGGGCCGGCTGGTTACCGGTAAGCGGAATATGCCGGATATACAACTGCCCGATGTCGGCAATTCCCATTCCCCGGCAATGCAAGGCATCGGTGGAAACCCAGGGAGTTGAAGGATTCCCGAGGATGCCGATGACCTGGTATCCCGGCATGGCAGACTGGTAAGAGGCAATGGCGCTGTCGTCCCAGCTGGAATTCATGATGGGGACAAATACTTTATTGTTCAGGATCAACGAATTGGTATAGGGTTGATCGTTGGGTGTATTCACACGGAAAACACGATAGTTGTAACCATAAGAACAGGGCGTGGATGCATAAAAATTTGCCGTGGCTTCGATCTCGGCATATTGGGGGTGAGAGAGCGGAACTTTCCGGATCAGGATCTTATCGGGCGCAAGGTATTTCCCCCAGCAATCAATGTGATCGATATAAGTACCGTTCGGATCAGGTTCAACAAGGTAAGGATCGATGCCGAGGTATTTGCTAAATTTGGAGGCAATGGAATCATGCGTCTGGGTGGGGTTTTCATCCCAGACGAGCGTAGTGGAAGAAGAGATCCCCATTCCATCAGTCATATAGTTACCTCCTGTATGGATTACTCTCATGCCAAACCAGGGAATCCCCATCATTTCTGCCACCCGCTTCGGGATCTCGTCATCGTTGGGCCGGGGCCGGTTATACGGAAAATCCACGATCCCGATTTGATTGCTGCTGTCGGATTCAAACCAGGGGCCATAATCCCGTGTCCAGTAGGAATCGCTGGGCGCCAGCAGAAAATTGCAATGGGCCATGTTGACCCCGGCAGCCTGGTACTGGCTGGTGACCGTGTTCTGCTGGGAGGAATTGAGGACAATGGTGGTGACCATGACATCAACAGCCATATCCTTGACCAGGTCGAGCGGGATACCAAAAGGATAACGAACCAGAACCCCCTGCATTTTGTCAAATTCGGCAACATTCCTTACAGGCCCGATGGGTGGAGGCGTTTCCTGAAAGCTTTTTCCTGCCTGGTATTTTTGGAGCATTTCTTCGGCAGAAAGCCAGTGACCATATTGCCAGGGTTCTAATTTCTTTTCCTGGGCGGAGGCATGGATCACAAAAAAGCAGAAAATAGAAAATAGAAGATAGAATTTTTGCATCAGGGATCGATTTGGAAAACAAAGATAAAAGTTATTTACGATTTTCAGATTTACGATTTACGAGTGAATTTACGACGTATGATTTACGATTAATCGAAAATCAAAAATCCAACAATTCAATCGAAATCTAAGATCGTCCAATCGTAAATCAACCCGCGTTCCTGACCCCGATAGCTATCGCGTAACGTATGACGTATTAAAATCATACTAAACTCGTATTGCGGTGCCACACTCCGTATTATACTTTTGTTGCGTACCATTAAAACCCTTAAACCATGAAAAAAAACTGTAAAATGAAAAAAATTTTTCTGTTTAGCATGATTTGTTGGTTAATTACCCTGCCGGATTTATTATCCGCTCAACCAACTGTATTTCACCCCACATTTGTCAGGAAGGCTGTTTATGCCGATGTGACCCCGCCTTTACGTGACATGAAGCTGATTCAGATAAAAAAAGAAAAGAACGGGCTTGAAAAGGAAATTCCGAACAAGATCGGGATGAAAGAATTCAATAACCGGGTTACACATCCTTTTCTTTTACAGGAAGATCCGGTGTGGCAAAAACAGGATGGTACTTACCTGCCCGCCAATTCTGGACCTATACTGAATTTTGAAGGGATTGGCAACCTGTCGGGACTTTACCCGCCGGATACACAGGGAGATGTTGGCCCGGATAAATATATTCAGGTTGTAAATGTGAATTTTGCAATCTATTCCAAAACCGGGACTGTATTGATGGGGCCGGCTGCCATAAGTACGATTTTTGCAGGAATTCCCTCACCATGGAATGGCACCAATAACGGGGATCCGGTAGTATTGTACGACCAGGCAACGGACCGTTGGATGATCTCACAATTTTCATTACCCACAGGAAACTATGCTGAACTCGTAGCCGTTTCACAGACTTCCGACCCTACAGGAGCCTGGTACAGGTATGTATTCCCATTCGGGAGTAAAATGCCGGATTATCCTAAGTTCGGAATATGGCCGGATGGCTATTATTTGTCTTTTAATCAGTTTGTGAGTGGTTCTACCTGGGGAGGTGTTGGCGCCTGTGCCCTGGAAAGAACAAAAATGCTTACCGGGGATCCGACTGCAAGGATGGTTTATTTTGATCTCGGCGCTACAAGTGACCCCCATAGCATGCTTCCTGCTGATTGGGACGGTATAACCCCGCCCATAGCCGGTGAACCCAATTATTTTTCCTATTTTAACGATTGGTCTTCGACAACGGAAGACTATCTGAAAATATGGCAATTCCATGTTGACTGGACAACAACTGCAAATTCCACATTCTCGGAGGCATACAGCCTTGTGACTTCTCCTTTCAATTCCCAGCTTTGCACAGCGGTGAGGGGAAGATGCATCCCCCAGCCGGGAACCTCGATAAAACTGGAATCACTTTCAGACCGGTTAATGTACCGGTTACAATACAGGAATTTCGGTACTTACAGCTCGATGGTGACCAACCATACCGTAAATATTGACGGAAACGGGCGGGCGGGGATCCGTTGGTATGAATTACGCAATACCGAAGGTGCATGGACGATCTATCAGCAAGGAACCTATTCGCCGGATGCCTCTGAACGCTGGATGGGTAGCGTGGCCATGAATGCCAACGGGGATATAGCCCTGGGTTACTCCTTATCAAACAGCACGACCATTTATCCTTCCATACGTTACACAGGCCGCCGGGCCACTGATTCCCTGGGACAAATGACCATGGCGGAGCAGACAATCATTGATGGCACTGGAAATCAAACAGGAACTTCATGCCGGTGGGGTGACTACAGTGGCATGTCAATTGACCCCTCTGATGATCAAACCTTCTGGTTTACCACTGAATATATCAAGACATCGGGCAATGCAATCTGGCAAACAAGGATCGCATCTTTCAAAATAAATAATTCTCCGGCAGCGACTACCCTGACTGCTTCAAATGTTTCACCAGCCAGTGCAACACTGAATGGAACGGTTCAGGCAGCGAATCTCACAACAACAGTCACTTTCGAATATGGCACGACACAATCCTATGGATCTGCAGTTAATGCCATCCCTGACACCGTTACAGGGAATATTCCAACAAATGTAAGTGCGAACATCACCGGACTTACCCCTTTGACCACTTATCATTTTAGGGTAACGGCCGTAAATGCTGAGGGAACAGCGTATGGTAATGATATGAGTTTTACAACTGCTTCTACAATAGCATGTACAGATGCATTTGAACCCAACAACACAGTTTCAACTGCGAAACAGATACAGCCAGGTAATCCGATAACCGCCCTCATTAATCCCTCCGGTGATATTGACTGGTTCAAGTTCAGTAATACAGGAAGCAAGAAAAATGTAAAAGTCGAACTATATAACCTGCCGGCTGATTATGACCTGCAATTGTGCGATTCCAAAGGCACGGTCCTCATGTCCTCTCAGAACCGTGGAAACGTGGCTGAAACCATTAATTATAATACCAATAAAGTAACCTCTTTTACAATCAGGGTAAATGGTTATAACGGCGCCTGGAACCAATATACTTGCTATAGTCTGAATGTTACCCTGAGTAACACGCCATTCACAAAGGAAGGAGAAATACCTCCGGTATTGACATCAGAAGATGGTACCGGCCTGATCATTTATCCTAACCCTGTTTCCGGAAAGGTGAATATTGATTACGCATCGGAAATAAGCGGGAAAGTGAAAATCAATATTTATAATATCACCGGACAACTTTTGATTACAACTGTTTCAGAAGCAATTGAAGGAAAAAATACAATCACGGTCGATGTCAGTTCGCTGAATAAAGGCATCTATTTTGTGGAATTAAACGTTAATGGGGAAAGACTGTTCGGGAAGGTCATGGTGGAATAATTTAATCACCTCACCCCCTGCACCCCCTCTCCTTCAGGAGAGGGGGACGGGCAGCGAGGTCAATTAAAACGAAATCAAATGAAAAAGATATTGTTGCTAACCATTTTAATTTTTGGCTTATTCAATGTTCATAGTCAAACCCAGATTACACTGACTTTCATAGCCAAAGATTCCATAAGTCAGAATCCTATTGCGTTGGACAGTGTTTATGTAAAAAATTTGACAGAGAATTGTGATACTTTATTGTATGGACCTGCCCCTGTACTTATATTACCGGCAAACTGGCCAGTCGGGATCAATGAAACAGGCGCCGATCCGGGAACATTTATTCTGAAGCAAAATTATCCCAACCCGTTTCAGGAGTACACACATGTGAGCATTTACAGGGATTATGAAGGCCCTATGAATTTGATGCTCTTTGATGGATTGGGGACAAAAGTTGCAGAGTACCATAACGAGTTTGAAAAAGGTTTTCATTCCTTTATGATTTCATCCTCCGGGAATAAGGTTCTGATCCTGGTTGCCTCTGACGATAAAAATTATCGGTCGATTAAAATTATCAGTACTGGTCAAAGCAGTGAAGGCAGCACTATCCGTTATCTCGGACTGACTCATCCCGGTGAAAAAAGCGTTTCCGTAAATCAGGATAACTCAGGATTTATCTTTTATCTGGGGAACCAGATGATGTATACAGCCTATGCCAGCGGATATCATGATAACACGAAGTTTGATGCTCCGACTGCAAGCACTACCTATACATTTAATATGGTGCTTCTTAATATAGCCGTGATCCCAACTGTAACAACAGCCGCGGTGACGAATATCACTCAAACAACGGCAACAAGCGGGGGAACCGTTACATCTGATGGCGGAGCCACAGTTACGGCAAGGGGTGTTTGCTGGAGTACTTCTCCAAATCCCACAACGGCCAACAGCTATACCACCAATGGCAGCGGAACAGGAACATTCGTAAGCAACCTCACCGGACTTACTGCAAATACGTTGTATTATGTAAGGGCTTATGCTACAAACAGTGTTGGAACAGCTTATGGGAATGAGGTGACGTTTAGCACACTTCCAAATCCTGTCCTTCCAACTGTGACCACAACCACAGTTACAAACATTACCCAGACCACAGCCACAAGCGGAGGTGATGTCACTTCTGATGGAGGGGCCACGGTTACAGTGCGAGGTGTCTGCTGGAATACATCCACAAATCCCACAACGGCCAACAGCCATACTACCGATGGCAACGGGACAGGAATATTCGTGAGCAACCTCACCAGCCTCACCCCAAACACCTCTTATTATGTCAG
>JADGPR010000041.1 GCA_017882335.1 Bacteroidales bacterium
AAAGATGGGGAAGGAATGGCCTATACGATGGAAAAAGCGCTTCAGCATGCAGGAATTTACAAGGAAGAAGTCGATTACATAAATGCGCATGGCACCTCCACCGAGTTGAATGACCGTTATGAAACCATGGCAATCAAAAAGGTGTTCGGTGACCTTGCATACAAAATCCCGGTTTCCTCTTCTAAATCGATGATCGGCCATACTATTGGTGCAGCCGGAGCCATTGAAGCCATCATCACGATTTTGTCCATTCAGAATAGCATCATTACACCCACCATCAATTTCGATCAGCCAGATCCCGATCTTGACCTCGATTTCGTTCCGAATCAATCAAGGGAAAAGGAAGTAAATATTGCCCTTTCCAACTCTTTCGGGTTTGGCGGACACAATGCAACGCTCGTATTCCGGAAATACATTGATAAGTATCAACAGAAAAAGTGAGGTTAGATTCCAAAAAAACCCTACTTTTGCACACTGATTTAAAATATACCTGATAATGGCCTTTATTACAGAAAATACAAAAAAAGAAGTAACGGATATTGTTTACAATTTTTTTTCTGATGAATGCGAAGTGGATATCAAGGATATTCATGCTGATACGAATATCATAAATGACATTGATGGCGATTCTCTCATGTTTCTCGAACTCATCGAAATCTTTAAAAAGAAATACAACCTGGATATTGAACTGAAGACGATCGGAAAATATTCGGTCAAACACCCGGTTCAGACCATCGGCCAGCTAATCGAGATGCAGCTGCTGATTATTGAACATGAGAACAAACTGCTTGAACTGGACCAATAAAATGAATCATCTTCCTTGTCACAGAAGAAACTAGCATTCGTCTTTCCTCCTTTCGCCAGCGATTATCCTGACGACCCTTTTACCAATCTGAACGGTTTTGATGATTGTTTCCGGAAATATCTTTCCCGCGCAGCTGAATTTGCCGATCCTGACCTGATCAAGTTTGTCATTCCCACCAGAACATTTCTTGAGGATGAGCTGAAAACCCAGTATATCTCTTACATACAAGCTTGTTCGCTGGTTTCCTGGTTCAGGGCAAAGGGAGTGGTTCCGGGTTATTGTTCCGGATACAGCATGGGAATCTATGCCGCCTTGTTCCAGGCGGAGGTGATCTCCTTCCTCGACGGGCTCGTACTCATCCGCCAGGCCTATAAAGAGATTAAAAAGGTAACCGGTCCTATTGCCTATGGCATGAGTGCCATCATCGGGCTGAACCAGGATGACCTGGAACAACTGATCCGTAAGGAAAAAATGAACCTGAAGCTTGCCATTCAGAATAGTGTCTGTTCATTCTCCATATCGGGTTCGGCTGAAGATATTCGCAAACTTACCGAATCAGCTCAGAAAGAAGGGGCGCTGAGTACGCGCGTGCTGAATGTTTCCGTTCCTTACCATTCTGTTTTTTTAAAAGATACTGCTATAGGATTCAACGAATTTGTCAACCAAATGCAATTTCGCAGCCCCAAGATGCCAATCGTCTCATTGATCGACCAGGAGCTTCTGCTGGAAGAACATTTATTGAAAAATGAAGTCGTTCGCAATCTTTTCACTTCGCTGAACTGGTATGAAACTCAGCTATATCTCCAGGAACTTGGGGTAAACCGGTTCGTGGAATGTGGCTCTGGAAAAGGGATTGTAAAGAACGCAAGATTCATTGAAGGGGATGCGGTTTTTTACACGGCCAATTCTTTTACGTCACTTTTGGATACTAAATAAGCGAACACAACCTGTTTTTATGTATTTTTGGTTAAACTTCCGGATTTTCAATAATGAATAAAGAGGAAATAATTCGATTCATGAATGACAACCCGGCTTTTTCCCTCGCTACTTCCGATGGAAACATTCCGCATGTGCGCACACTTCAATTGCATAAAGCAGATGAATCCGGCATCTATTTCATGGTTGGAAAGTTCAAGGATGTTTACCGGCAACTCTCCATCAATCCGTATGTGGAACTTTGCTTTCACAAGGGTAACACCCAGGTAAGGATCAGTGGCCAGGTGGAAAACCTCGATAAAGACATTGAACTTAAAAAAGAGATCCTTTCTGTAAGGCCTTTCATTACCTCCTGGATCGAACAGCTTGGATTCAAATATATGGCGGTTTTCCGGATCAGATATGGAAAAGCTGTTATCTGGAATCTGGAAACAGAATTGCAGCCAAAGACCATCGTCGAATTGTAATACCTTACAGCAACCCCTTCCCTTTCCATTCTTTCCTGATCCTGAGCAAGGTCCTGAACATCGGCTCCTTCAGTTTTTGCTCAGCCCTGAGTTTATGCGCTTCCTGTAACATTTCCAATGGAGGTCGTGTTTCAGCTGAATAAATGCAGTTTAGCCGATCAGAAGATGCATCATGAATCAGTTGCACAAGCCGGTCTCTCGTAATTCCGTTCGAAAAATAGAAAACCGGGGGATACAGCAAAGATTGACCGGGTTTGATCACCTGCTCCTGCAAAGCTGTTTTTTCCAGGGGTGTGTTAGGATATACCCTTAATCCGGAGGCCATGTAAACAAGATCTTCCGGGTTAATATATTGGTCAATAAAATCGAGGGTTTCTTTGAAGGTTTCGCTATTTTCACCGGGGCCGCCAAAGAGAAAGAACCACATGGTAGGCAGGTTGAATTTCCGGATCGCTGTTGCCATTTGCTGGACTTCATGAAGGTCGAATCCTTTCCCGAGATTTGAGAGTAAAATAGGAGAAGCCGAATCGGGGGTGGCGTCGATCTGGATAAAACCAGCTTCCATCATTAGTTCAAAGAGTTCTTCGCTTGAGTTTCGCGGATTGATCCCCATAGTTCTTAACCGAACCCGTAGTTTCCTACGGATGATCTCCCGGCAAATGGCTTCGGCGTGACCCCTTGGATCATTGAATGTAGAATCCACAAATTCAAACATGACATCTCCTACCCTGCTTTGTGCCTGTTCAATCTCGTCAACAATATCCACGGGTTTCCGGGTCCGGAATGCCGTTCCCTCCAGCAAGGGATAGGTGCAGTAAATGCATCCATGCGAACAGCCCCTTTTGGTTTGAATGGAATAAGCGCCTCTTTCCCTGTAAGGAGTAAAATCAATCTTCCGGTCAATTTCCGAAAACCGGTCTGAAAATAAACCTTGATGGATATACGCACTTCCGCTTCCCGCTTTTGTTCCAGAACCTACCAATACATTCCTGAAAGAGAAGACATCTTCTCCCTTATCAAGTGAATCCAGCAATTGTCGAAAGGCCGTCTCCCCCTCACCGATGATGCCATAATCTGCCTGCGTCAACTCCATAAGTTCCTGCGGAAAAATGCTGAAACCGCTTCCGCCAAGGATAATTTTGGCAGAAGTTATTTTTTTAACGGGCAGGATTATCCGGGAGATCTGATTATCGACATAGTAGACGCAGTTGTCGGGCATAGTGTTATCAATATTCCGGATGCTGAAACCGATGTAGTCGGGCTTAAACTGCAGCACCCTGTTTATAAGGTCAACACCTTCGTCAAACATGCAATCGTAGATACTCACTTCCCAGTCATCCTCAAGGCCTGCGGAAAGCAGGCAAAGTCCAAGTGGGGGTACCGGATATGGTGCCTTTTCGGTATTGCAGTTGACCAGAAGAAGCTTTTTCATTCTTTGAAATAAGTAACAAAGTCACAGAGTCACAGAGTAGTTCAACAGTAATCACATTTTTTTACTTTGTCACTTTGTGACCCTGTCACTCTGTGACTACTCAAATAACATCCTTCCCTTTCTTGATCAGCCAGAGCTTCCCGATCTCTTCGTGAAACTGATCGTGTGGTAATTTCGTTTGCATCACGGAATTAAAGAAATTGTACTTTTTATAATCATGATCAGTGATCTCCTCCTTCACCTGCTGATAAAAAACAGTTCCCGGCATGGGCGTCAGCACAGTATACCCTGCATACACGACGCGGTTCTTGTCGGCATATTCCGCCAATGCCTTGAAATCCTCTTTTCCATAATCATTCGGCACAACATAATTGCCCCTGACCATGATGTCATTTCGTTCGAAAACCCGGATGGCTTCCTCGTTATCAAATGCAGGCGATTCCTTATGGTATTTTGAAAGTTCTTCATCCCGGAAGGATTCAAACCCGCAGATTACCACTTTTAAGCCTCCCTTTGCAAGTTTCTCAATGATCTTTGGATGACGCGCCGCAATGTCAGCACGGATATCCATCACAAAAGTCTTTTGAATCCTCTCTTCGACGATCCGGTCGAAAAGAAGATTCATAAAATCATGATCTACCACAGTATTTGCATCTGCAAATCGCACTACCGGGTACTCATCAATCGATTTCAACTCGGTGATAAGACTCTCAACTGTCCGCTGATAATATTTTCCTCTAAACTGGGTCCAGATCGAACAGAAGGTGCATTTATAAGGGCATCCGAGGGAAGTAAAGACATAGGTACTCGGGAAAGGACTTTTGCCGACCTTGTAAGTACTGATCCATCGATCGAGATGCCGGCGGTCGGGCATGAGATAATCGGCATTGGCAGCATCCCAGGCGCGGGCAGCTCCATGTGTTTTGTTCAGACCCGATTTTTCATTCAGGTAAATACCGGGAACGGATGCCAGCTTCACCCCTTTTTCTTTCGCAATGACGACATCTCTGAAGATGTGAGGACACTGCCCGGGAATCACCACATCCGCTGCAGTACCGGCAAAATCCTGGGTGCAGAGTGTTGCATGTAAACCTCCTGCAACAGTAAGGATCAAAGGATTGAATTGTTTTGCGACCCGGAATATCTCCAGCGCATAATCAAATTCGGATGTTATGACCGTTACACCCAGAATATCCGGGTTGTATCTCTCCAACAACTGAAGTACAAGAACATCCAGTGGAGGCGTGGCCGGCTCAAGATCATATTCTCCTTTCGAATCGAACAACGTGACATCAAAATCCTTTACTGCAGCAGCGATGGTAAGGAGACCCAAGGGCGGGCCAATGAGTTTTTTGTGAATAAACTGCTTTGCATTTTCCGGGGCAAACCGGAGGATATTATTTTCAGGACTCCGTGGAGGATTGAGGAGCAGTATTTTCATGTAACCGTCGATGTTGTGTTAATCTACAAAGGTAAGAAATTGTTTGCAGGTGAAGATGGCGGACCGACCCTTTTCCCGTATCATGAAAAAATGTATCTTTGCCTGAACCGTTAACGATTCTTGTAATAGATAATGACCGACTTTGAGCAAAGCAGGCAGAAATTCGAAGAGCTGAAATGCTGCGTTATTATTCCAACTTATAATAATGACAAGACGTTGGAGCAGGTCATCCGGGATGTACTGGAATATTCCAGCGATGTCATTATCATAAATGATGGGGCAACCGATCATACATCGGAAATCCTGAATAAGTTTGGTTCAATCCGGGTTATCACCATCCCTAAAAACAGAGGAAAAGGCTATGCATTACGGCTGGGATTCCACTATGCTTTGAAGCAGGGATTCCGGTATGCCATCACCATTGATTCTGATGGTCAGCATTATGCTGAGGATATCCTCAAATTCATCGATAAGATCGAAAAGGAACCCGACTCAGTCATCATCGGTGCCCGCAACATGAAGCACGAAAGCGTGCCGGGAACCAGCAGCTTCGGACATAAGTTTTCTATTTTCTGGTTCCGCATCGAAACCGGACTGAAGGTGCCTGATATTCAATCAGGCTACCGGCTCTATCCGTTAGAAAAAATGGAAAGAATGCGGTTCTTCGGGAGGAGATTTGAGTTTGAAGTGGAGGTGCTGGTTAAGCTTGCCTGGAAAGACGTCAATATCACGTCAGTTCCCGTTAAAGTCTATTATGCTCCAAAGGGAGAAAGGGTTTCTCATTTCCGGAAAGTCCATGATTTCACCCGGGTCAGTATTGCCAATATGCTCCTTGTATTCACCGCTTTATTGTGGGTCAATCCGTTCCGTGTTTTAAAAGCATTCCGAAAAAAATCAATCAAAAAATTCATTCATGAATATATCGTCAACAGCAACGATTCCAATATGAAGATTGCCCTCTCGGTGACGGTTGGAGTGTTCATTGGCATTATTCCTGTGTGGGGATTCCAGATGCTGGTCGCTTTCGGGATTGCCTATTTACTGAAATTAAACAAATTTGTCACAGTTGCCGCATCCAATATCAGCATTCCTCCAATGTTGCCGCTGATTCTTTTCCTGTCATACATCACCGGTGGGCTTATCATAGGTTACAGTAAGCACACGGTAAAGTATTCTTCATGGATAACAATGGAATGGATAAAAGAAAACATTGTTCAATACCTGGTAGGAAGTGTCGTCTTTGGCATTCTGGCGGCGATTGTTCTGGGAATGATTACCTATTTCCTTCTAAGGATATTCAGAAGGCCTCAAATTGTGAAAATGGAGATCAGCGACGAAGATCAACCCTAGTTTTTTAAAGATCGTATGTCTGGACGCTTTATACAAATATATTTTTTTTTCAGGGAGCGCAGGTTGCTGTTTTATCTTTTTCTGGGAACACTTCTCACGGTTATTCTTTTTCTCGCTTCGCAGATAAAAGTTCAGGAAGACATTACGGGTATTTCAGGTTCGAAGAGCAGCCAGGGAAAATTTGAAACTGTCATCAGCCATATCAAATTTACTGACAAGCTGATCGTCCGTCTTTCACTTACAGATTCCAACGCCAAAGCTGATCCTGAGAGTCTGATCCTTTATGCAAAGGATCTTACCGACAGCCTTACACATCGTTTTGATTCAACGTATATCAGGGGAATCATAGGCAATGTCACGGATTCTTCGATGACGGCTTCGCTCGATCAACTCTATGACCACCTTCCGGTTTACCTTGATGAAAATGATTACCGGAACATCGACAGTTTGCTGGCTCCTGCATCCATTCATTCGGCCATTGAAAAAGATTACAAAAACCTCCTTACACCTGCAGGATTTGCCCTAAAAAAAATGATTCTTCGCGATCCGCTGGGATTGACAAACCTGGCCATGAACAAGCTGAAATCGCTCCAGGCCGGCAATAATTTTGAAGTCGTGGATGGCTTTATCCTGACCAAAGACCGGAAGAACCTTCTCCTCTTCATTACACCTGCCAATTCCGCCAGTGAAACCTCCCGGAATGAAAAACTGCTTGAGGGGTTGGATGAACTCCTGGTTAATATCAGCGCTGCTCACAAGCCTGAGATCAGCGGCCAGTATTTCGGCGCCATTGCATTTTCTGCGGGAAATGCACATCAGGTCAAAAAAGATATCTACCTCACCCTGGCCATTGCGTTGTGTCTGATCCTCCTGTTGATTGGCTGGTATTTCAGAAGCTGGAAAATTCCTTTGCTGGGGTTTCTGCCTGCGCTGTTCGGAGGTGGACTTGCCCTGGCAATCCTCTATCTGATGAAAGGAACGGTTTCTGCCATTTCCTTAGGCATTGGGTCGGTCATCCTGGGATTGATCGTGGATTATGCGCTTTACATTATCAATCTTTTCCGGAAGAAAGGCGATATGGTTGTGGTGCTGAAAGAGATGACCCTCACAGTCTTCCTCTGCAGCCTGACCACGGCCGGTGCATTTCTTTGCCTGGTCTTTCTCCGTTCATCGGTATTGCACGACCTGGGTTGGTTTGCCGCAATCAGCGTGGCCGGCGCCGCCTTCTTTGCACTGATCATCCTTCCTCACTTCCTGACACAAAATGACCTTAAGCCAACTCCTTCAACAGGTAATATCATCGACCGTATCGCTTCCTTCTCTTTTGAGAAAAGTAAGGTTTTCGTTGTTCTTCTGATGGTAATGACGGTTGTTAGCATCTTTTTTCTTTCCAGGGTCAGGTTTGAAGACGATATGATGGCCTTGAATTTCGTTCCTGGCAAGCTGAAAACCATGGAAAAGGACCTTGACAGGATCACCGGGGCCTCCCTGAAAACCGTCTATCTTGTTTCCACAGGTAAAGTCCTTGATGACGCGCTCATGACGCAGGAAAGAATGCACCGGGATCTTGAAAAACTTAACGGTTCAGGGGTGATACGGAATATTTCCGGTTGCGGAGAGTTGTTATTTTCAGATTCACTTCAAAATGTAAGGATCCAACAATGGAACAATTTCTGGACAAAGCAGAGAAGAGACTTGTTGGAAAAGGAATTGAAGAAATCGGCCGCTGAATTCCGGTTCAGGGAAAATGCATTTGATCCTTTTCTTCAGCAAACGACCAGGACATTCACGGTTCTGAACCCGGCTGAAACGAAAATGTTAACTTCCGGAATCCTCTCCGACTATATTAGTGAAACAAGTGATCTTTCGATGATCACAACCATGGTCAAAGTCAGGCAGGAAGATAAGAAGGAAGTATACCGGGCATTTGAGGGAAAACCGGGTCTAGTGGTTTTCGATAGGCAGATCCTTGCCAACAATTTTGTTGCGAATGTAAAACATGATTTCGATCTGTTGGTCAGGCTTTCGATGATTTTTGTCACCCTGTTGCTGCTTTTTTCATTCGGCCGTATTGAGACCGGACTGACCACCGCCCTGCCTATGTTTGTCAGTTGGTTCCTGACGCTGGGTTTCATGGGTATGACAGGCATCCGATTCAACATTTTTAACATCATCGTTTCCTCTTTCATCTTTGGTCTCGGTGTTGATTATAGCATACTGATGATGCGGGGATTGCTGTTCGAGTACAAGTACCGGACAACAGAAATTTCCTCTTACAAGACATCCATCTTTCTTTCTTCAGCCACAACGCTGTTTGGTATAGGTGCGCTGTTTTTCGCATTGCACCCGGCATTGAACTCCATCGCCCTCGTTTCTGTTTTCGGTATCGTTGCAGTAGTACTTGTTACCTATACATTCCAGCCCCTGTTCATCCGGTGGTTCCTCTTCAACAGGCTGAAACGCGGAAGGTATCCCGTTACGATCCGGATCTTCTTCAAGACTTTTATCACCTGGGGAAACATCGTCCTTGTAGCGATTCTGCAAGTTATCCTCGGTGGGTTAATCTATATTATATACCCGGGTTCGAAGAAAAAGAAGGAATATGTTTTCCACTGGCTCTTATCTCAACTCTGTAAAGCATATATTATCATAACCTTTCCCACGAACCGGAAATTTTACAATCCTTACGGTGAAGACTTTTCCAAACCCGCCGTTATCATCAGCAATCATCAGTCGCTGATCGAAACACCTTCCTTCCTGCGTCTTCATCCAAAGATTATCATCCTTACCAATGAATGGGTATGGAATTCGCCTTTGTTTGGGCCGGTTGCCCGGATGGCAAGTTTTTTCAATGCGGACAGGGGTATTGACAATATCATGGATCAGTTGAAGGAGAAGGTCAGGGAAGGATACTCCATTCTCATCTTCCCGGAAGGGCACCGTCATATTGATGACAGGATCCACCGTTTCCACAGGGGGGCCTTTTATCTTGCAGAAAAATTACAGATTGATATTCTTCCCATCGTTGTTTTTGGTTCCGGTGAGTTCCTGGGCAAGGGTGAGTTCTGGGGCAGACCATCCGGGCTTCGCATGAAGATCCTCATGCGTGTTGGAGTCGATTCAACAGAAATGGGTTCTGGTTACTCAGAACGGTCAAAAATGTTCCGCCGTTTCTATATTCGTGAATATGCAACATTCATGGCACAGGAAGGAACCGGAAGATATTACCGAAAAAAACTGATTCTGAATTACATATTCAAAGGGCCGGTGCTGGAGTGGTACATCAGGGTTAAAATGCGAATTGAAAAGTACTACCAGCCTTACAATGAATTGGTGCCAAGGGAAGGCGAAATCCTCGACCTTGGCTGCGGATATGGATTTATGAGCTATATGCTAAGTTTTACTGCGCCTTTGCGTAAGATCACCGGGGTGGATCATGATGCTGAGAAGATCCGTGTGGCTGCGAATTGTATCTCGAAAAATGAAAACCTTAATTTTATATGTGAAGATATCACTCTTTATTCCTTCGGGAACAAAGATGCCATTCTGCTGAGTGATGTATTGCATTACCTGCCGCAAACAAGTCAGGAAGAATTGCTTTACCGTTGCATTGAAAAACTCAATCCCGGTGGAATGATCCTGGTAAGGGATGCGGATTCAAAAGAGGAAAAACGCCACAAAAGGACGAAACTCACGGAAGTTTTTTCGACCCGGATCGTTGGGTTCAATAAGACGGCCGATGCCTCCAAAGAATTGTATTTCACTTCCCTGGAAAACATCAGTCGGATAGTTGACCATCAGGGATTGAAAATGGAAGTGATCCGTGAAGCAAATCATACTTCCAACTTTTTACTGATCATCCATAAATAATGAAAAGCCACGACCTGAAATACGATGTAATCATTGCAGGCAGCGGCCTTGGCGGACTTCTCTGCGGGTCTATTCTGGCAAAGGAAGGGATGCACGTTTGTATTCTTGAGAAAAGCCGGAAGGCAGGAGGTTGCCTGCAGACCTTCAAGCGAAAAGGCGTTGTTTTTGATACCGGCGTTCACTATTTCGGTGGGATGGATCCCGGGCAAACGCTTCATCGTTATTGGGACTATTTCGGACTTACGAAATCACTTGAGCTGGAAAGGATGAATCGCGACGGGTTTGACATCATCGGCATCAGCGACCGGGAGTACCCGATGGCCATAGGATTTGATCATTTCGTTGAACAGCTACTCCCCCATTTTCCATCGGAAAAAGAAAATCTTGAAAAATATACCTGCAGCCTGAAAGTTATCAGTGCAGGCTTCCCTTTGTATAACCTGGAACTTCCAAAAGATCATACGGAAGAAAAATACCGTAGCCAGAGCGCATTTGATTTTTTTTATGCTCTTAACGAATCCGAAAACCCCAGTGATGGGATTCATACCGGAAGACTTTCATCAGTATTGGCCGGTAACAATCTTATCTATGCAGGGAACCGTAAACATACGCCCTTGCACCTACCCGCACTGATCAACCACTCTTTCATTTCAAGCGCCTGGCGGACTGTGGGTGGCAGCGCCCAGATTGCGGAAAAACTGATGGAAGGCATACTCTCTAATGGAGGAGAAATTCATCTGGATGAGGAAGTCATTGGGATTTGCTTGAATGAAGATGAATTTGAGGTGATGACAAAGCCAGGCAGATGCTTTACTTCAAAGAAATTCATCTCCGGGATCCATCCTGCCAAAACACTGAAAATGATGGAGCCCACCGTTTTCAGGAAAACCTTTTTTAAACGGATCACAAACCTTAAGAATACCGTTTCTTCTTTCGCCGTGTACATTGTGCTGAAAGACAGGTCATTTCCGTATCTTGATCATAATTATTATTACCATTCGACAGATGATGTCTGGAATGAAAGTAACCGTGAAGGCTGGCCTTCCGGCTATATGCTGCATACGCCTGCACCGGCTTCGGAAGATGGGTTTGCAAGAAACATGATCATTCTTGCTGCAATGCCTTTCAAAAAAGTAAAGAAATGGGAGGATACCCGGAAAGGTAACCGTGGCAGTGAATACCTTGAGTTCAAGGATCATTTTGCTGCATCGCTTCTGGAACTTGCAGAGCAACGGTTTCCAGGGTTACGATCTGCAATCAGTTATATGGAGGCATCCACACCGCTGACCTGGCGCGATTATACCGGGATACCGGAAGGGTCGATGTACGGTATCGAACGTGATTACCAGGATCCTTTGATAACAACGCTATTGCCTGCAACAAAGATCCCGGGTTTCTATTTCACAGGCCAGAACATCAGTCTTCACGGGATGCTCGGCGTAACCATCGGTGCCGTGCTGACCTGCGGTGAAATCATTGGACTCGAATACCTTTTGAATAACATCAGAAACACCTGAGAATGAAAAAATTCTTCAAGATACTGTTTGTCATCATCGTGATCCTGTTTTTCGCCGGAGTCATCTTCGCTACATGGTTTCAGCTGGATACAAGGGTACGTGTTCCCGAGCCTGCTGACAGGAGTGTTACAAAGCTTCCTGTTGCCAATCCTGAGAAAGATTTTTATACCTGTGGCAGGAACTGGATTCAACGGGGAAATTCAGGTTTGTGGGAACTCTATCTTGAAGGCAAACCATTTGAGCGCGGTGTGATCGAGGGGAAACTTACCCGTGGGCTGATGGAAAAACAGGAACAGGCCTTTACAGACCGACTGACTGAAATGATCCCTTCACCTGCTTATCTGAAGTTCCTGAAATATTTCATCTATTGGTTCAACCGCGACCTTGAAGATTATATCCCGGAAGAATATATATATGAGATCTACGGGATCTCGTTGTCGGCATCGGATAAATTCTCCTTCATCGGCAACAACTACCAGAGGCAACTGAATTATCATTCGGCCCACGATATCGGCCATGCCCTGCAGGACTTTCACATGGTGGGATGCTCTTCATTTGGTGTATGGAAAGAGAAATCAAGGGACGGTTCGCTGCTGATCGGGCGGAATTTTGATTTTTATGTAGGTGATGAATTTGCCAGGAATAAAATTGTTTGTTTTGAAAAACCGGAAAGTGGATATCCCTTCATGATGATTACCTGGGGTGGAATGGCCGGGGCTGTCTCCGGGATGAATGAGCAGGGGCTGACGGTCACCATCAATGCAGCAAAATCAGATATCCCTTATTCGGCGCGAACTCCCATTTCAATGCTCGCGCGGGAAATTCTTCAATATGCAAGGAATATTCAGGAAGCATATGCCATTGCGCAGAAAAGGGAAACCTTCGTTTCCGAATCCATTCTCATCGGTTCTGCCTCGGATGGGAAAGCATCGATCATCGAAAAATCGCCTTATAAGATTGCCCTGGTTGAACCACAGGACAACTACATCGTCTCTACCAATCATTTCAGGTCGGCAACATTCAGAACAGATCCAAAGAATGTAAAAGATATAAAGGAAAATGCTTCACTTTACCGATATAAAAAAATCCTACAGGATATCACGGAAGAACAGCCGCTGGATGCCGGGAGCATGGCTAAAATCCTCAGGGATCGTTCCGGGCTGAATCATACCGATATCGGCATGGGAAATGAGAAGGCGGTGAACCAACTCATCGCGCATCATTCCATCATTTTCGAACCTGAAAAGCACCTGGTTTGGGTGTCAAATGGCCCATGGCAAATCGGCGGATATACATGTTATGACATAGTCAAAATTTTTCATAATTTTGCAGCACTTCATCAGCGGACGGAAATCTCAGAAATGGACCGGGCAATTTCCCCGGATCCTTTCTTAAGTTCAGATAGTTATACGCAATTTAACCGGTTCAGGGAATTGCGGAAAGAACTGAAAAAAATGAGCCGTCCGGGTGAGAAAACAAATCTGAGACGTTCTTATATTCGTGAGTTGATCGGCACCAATCCTGATTTTTTTGAAGTATATTCCCTCGCCGGGGACTATTTTTATTCGAAAAATCAGCCTGACAGTGCAATGGGTTATTATCGTAAGGCGCTTGGGAAGGTGATCGCAAGGCAGAACGAAAGGCAAAAGATCATTGAAAAGCTTGCGGATTGCATCGTTGAATTGAAAAAGAAAAAATTATGAAGTTTAAACTGATATACCCGCGCTGGGAAAAACTCGAAGGACAAACCATATTCTACCTACCACCTCACGGGCCGGTTGTGATGGCTGCTGATCTTCCTTCTTATGTGGAGGTGGAATTTGTTGATGAGAATGTCGAAGACCTTGTGATCGATGATACACCCGATATCGTAGGGATATCCATGATGCTTACAACCCAGGTAAAACGGGGGTGGGCCATTGCCGATCAGTATCGTAAATTGGGGAAGAAAGTCATTTTTGGCGGCATCTCAACCATGTTGCATGCCGAAGAGACGATGTTGCATGCGGATTCTGTGTTCCTGGGAGAAGTGGAAGGAAGGATGAGTACCGTTCTTGAAGACTTTCGTAAGAAAGAGCTGAAGAAGGTCTATAATTTCCTGACCAACCCTCCCGATATGAACCTCATTGGCCCGGCCAGGCGGGATATCCTGAAAGAAGACCTTTATTATCACAAGGGATTCCGTATGGTCGACCTGTTCCATGCTTCCCGCGGTTGTGTTTACGACTGCTATCCCTGTGCCGTGCGTTACCTTGGCGGACGGGGTTTCCGGCCACGCCCCCTCGACCGGGTTGTGGAAGAACTTTCGCAGATGGAGAACAACCGCCTCTTTATCGTCGATAACTCCCTTGCTCTCGATACAAACTGGGAAAAAGACCTTTTCCGTGCCATGATCCCCTTGAAGAAAAAATGGGTCAGCCATACTATCGAGGACAAGGATGAAGTGCTCGACCTCGCTGCACAAGCCGGAGCATGGTATGTGTACCAGGCAGTATTCGATCGTTCCGATTACATCCGCAAGCGCATCAAGCAATACCATGATTATGGAATCGGGGTTGAAGGAACGATTTTACTTGGACTTGACAACCAGACGGAAGACGATATCAAACGGCTGATCGATTTCCTTCTTGAGATCGACCTCGATCTGGCGGAATTCACCGTTCTCGCGCCTTTCCCGCATACCAAAGCCTACAGCGACCTGCTGAAACAGGGCCGGATCTTTGATCACGACTGGGATCATTACAATGCCGGGAAAGTGGTGTATCATCCCAAACACATGACAGCCGGGCGACTCCAGGAATTGTACAATTATGCCTGGGATACATTTTACAAGGATGAACCGCAGACTCAGAAAATGTTTAACCTGCTTTCTACGGTCATCCAGCGTGAAACGGAAGATGGCACTTACAAGCCAAGACGTAGGGACCTTCTGGATCAGAGCTTCGGAAAGAATATCAACGAAGTGGCCTAAGAAAATAATCAGACTCACCAACAACTAGGATCAGCAGCTCATTTACAACCCATGGAAATCAACCCGGAATTCAGCCGCTATATGGATCGCTATTTCGATTACAAAGGACATTGGGAAAGCCCATCGAAGTGCGGATTGAAGATCGTTAAAAGGAAAGACGGGAAAACACTGGCCATTGCTACGGAGATTTACCGGCAAAACCCCGGAACACCGGTAACAGAATGGTGTGCACCCCTCGCCAGTCAGATTTTATCCGAGATCGGTGAAGATCAGGAAAATTTTATCTTTGTCGAACATACTCCTGATCTTAAAAGCAAACTCAGTTTCTACGGGGAAACTTTTGACCTCGTATCTTTTGACTGGGACGGGACCAAATACCAAAATCCTCAATGGAAACGCCTGAGCCGGGAACAAGTCGACAACTTAATGGAAGAATAAATCAAAAAACCTTCTCCGGAAGTAAAATCCTGATATTTTTTCTTTTTATCCTGTCAGGTTTCCCGTTTCTACTTTTATCCCAACCCATCCTTCGCTCAAACATCCGCGGAACGGTTACCGACAGGTCAACACAGTCGCCGCTTGCAGGAGCTACCATTATTTTATTGAATTCAGATCCCCTCGTTGGGACCACTGCGGATACGAATGGCAATTTCAAACTTTCCAATATCCCGATCGGGAAAAGGCAATTAAAGGTCACCTATGTCGGATACAGTCCTTTTATCACCGATGCGCTCAATGTGAGCAGTGGCAAGGAGACCGTTGTCGTGATCCCTTTGGAAGAGACCATGATCACAGGCACTGAAGTGGAGATCAGAGGAGATTACCGGAAATATGGGGCTATAAATAAAATGGCTACGGTGAGCGTGCGTTCCTTCAGTGTGGATGAAACCTCGCGCTTTGCAGGGAGCTATAATGACCCGGCCAGGATGGCAGCCAATTTTGCGGGTGTTACCTCAGGTGTGGATAACCGGAACGATATCATCGTAAGGGGTAACTCTCCGGTGGGATTGCAATGGCAGATCGATGGCATGGAAATCCCGAACCCCAATCATTTTGCCGCAGTGGGAACCACCGGCGGACCAGTGACGATCCTGAATAACAACCTGATGACCAATTCCGATTTCTTCACAGGCGCTTTCCCTGCCAGTTACGGGAATGCACTTTCAGGGGTCTTCGACCTGAAGATGCGCACAGGCAACAATGAAAAACATGAATACTGGTTCGGGATCGGCTGGAACGGACTGGAATTCGGTTCGGAAGGGCCATTTTCGAAAAAATCAAGGGCATCGTATCTCTTCTCCTACCGTTATTCTTTGCTGGATGTGCTCAGCCGGGCCGGGATCAAACTGGATGTGGTTCCCTATTACCAGGACCTGAATTTCAAGATAACCGTCCCGACAAAAAAAGCCGGTGTCTTTACCCTCGAAGGAATCGGCGGATTGAGTTTTATTCAACTGTTCGACAGTAGGAAAAAGCAGTCGGAATGGATGTTTTCAGACTATGGCGAAGATCTTTCCAACGGCTCAAATCTGGGTGTGATCGGGATCACCAACCAGATATTTCCGGATCCTTCCCTCCACCTGAAAAATCAAATTTATTTTGTTGCATCCGAAGTCTATACAAAGATCGATTCCTTCTCAAATATCGCTACGTTGCCTTCACGCTGGGCCGGCGAACGTTCATCCGAAAAGAAACTCTCTTATGCCTTCGGGTTGTTTAAAAAAATTTCTGTGAAAAATTCGCTTGAAACCGGGATCAATGCGGACTACTTTTCGATGAGCTTTGCTGACAGTTTGATGATGAAAGGAAAATTCATTGTGAATACGGATAGCCGGGAAACCCTCTGGTTCCTGAAAGGATACCTGCAATGGCAACACCGTTTTTCAGAAAATTTCAGGACTACTGCTGGGTTGTTCGGATCCCGGCTCTTTTTAAATTCCACCTGGGCAATGGAACCGAGAACCGGTTTTGAATGGCTGATCGACAAGGGACATATCCTCCATTTCGGTGCAGGAATGTATAGTCAGATGCAGCCCAGGGTTATCTATTTTATTCTTTCCCATTTTCCGGATGGCTCAATCCGGCAAACCAATCGCAACCTGGATTTTACCCGATGCTGGCAGGTTGCTTTGGATTATAATTACCTGCTCTCGGAAACACTTCATTTTAAAACGGAATTGTACTATCAGCACCTTTATGACATTCCCGTTAAACGATCCATTCCCGCCTATGCACTCAGCAACCAGGGACATGAATTCTTTCTTGACCGGCAATATGCTGATAGTCTGGTGAACCTGGGCAAAGGCGACAATTATGGAGTGGAATTCACCTTCGAACGCTTCTTATATAAAAATTACTATTTTCTCCTCACCTCTTCCCTGTTCAATTCAACTTATTCCGGATATGATAATACCAATCGAAATTCCGCATTCAACGTGAATTATGCATTCAATGCTGTGGGTGGCTATGAATTCGTCATGGGAAAAAGAAAATGGGGTGTGATGTCGTTTGGACTGCGGGCGACGTGGGCAGGGGGTAATCCTTATATTCCGTTTGATGTGAATGCCACCATCGCAACCGGCGAAGTCGTTCCGGATTGGCAGCATGCATACCAGTCGCGGTTCCCCGACTACAAGCGGCTCTCTGTTCGTTTTGGCATCAAGCGGAACCGTCCGGGGTACAACCTTGAATTCATGCTTGACCTTCAATACCGGACGAATTATACCAATGTCTATCTTCAACGTATCGATCCCAAGACCGGTGAGATCCGGAACTTCTTCAAAATGGGATTCTTCCCGATGGCGACATGGAGGATACAATTTTAGCTGGCGAGCTGGCGAGTTTTTTCTATTGTGACCTATGTGTCTATGTGGTGAAAATGATGTTTTTTTCAGAAAAAATGAATTATATTTGATGCTGTTAAAACTAATGCCATGAAGAAAAAAAAGATTTTTCTCTACGGGTTACTCCTCACCCTGCTCAATCTTTTGTGTTTACAGGTATTTGCCGGGACAGGTGGTGCCAATGATGGGCAGGTCATGCTTCTTGCCATCCTGTCTGTCTTATTGGTGATCTTTGGAATTCTTACTTTTTTCCCCCTCCTTGTTCACCGGATCAGGGATCTCTGGAAAAAATACCACCACTGTTAAACAGTTGGCGAGTTGGTGAGCTGGCGAATTGGTGAGTTTTTTCTCTGTGAATCTATGTGTCTTCTCTGTGTATTTCTTTAAAAAATTTTAACCACAAATAAAAAAATCGAAAATCGAAAGGGGGTTGCTTCGTCGCTTCGCTCCTCGCAATGACAATGGTGACGGCGGATAGAAGGAGATTGCTTCGGCATTTAGTGCCTCGCAATTCTAATGTGAACTATGTGTCTTCTATGTTGAAAAACAAGTATTATTTTTGAAGTTGACAACCACTAAAATGAATATTAAAACAGTTTTTTTCTTCTTCTTAATACTTACGATTTCCAATTTTATATCCGGACAGGAATTTAATCCGGGGAAAGAGCGTTGGCCCGTAAAGACCAGCGTAATACATTTCCTTCCGGTGAAAGAGATCGGCCTTCAGGAGTTATTGAAACTTCCAGCCCCCATCCTGAAATATTCAAAAAATGCAAGGGAGGAATACCAGGATCACCGGTTTCCCGATACAGTGGGGAAACACCACCTAAGGGAAGGAGATATTGTTACCACTTACGGATATATCCTGCTTGCTGCAGTTGAAAAAGACAAGAACGGCGCAGATGGAGATTACCATGTCCAGATACGAACCTCTTCAAAATGGGCCGATTCCTGTCTCGTGGTTGAAGCGACCTTCCCCCCTTTCATCACAGGGAATAAGGCACTGCAGGATTCCTGCCTCAAAGTCCGCAACTTTTTTGATCATCACATCCTTAAAGGTAAGAAGAAAGCCTGTTTCGGAACCGATGGCACTTCTGCCCCTTATGTAAAGATCACGGGACAGCTTTTTTTTGATGCCCACCACATGACCACACAACCCCGGGGAAAACAGAACTGCATCACCAAAGAAAAAATGAAATCCTATACCTGCTGGGAGATTCATCCCATCATGGCTATCGGCTTCATCCGGAAAAAATAATACTTGAATGATCCGGAAAAAAATATCTCCGCGTAATTTGTAATTTCGCGCAACAAATCTTTCAACATGGCCGATCCAATCGTAATCCGGAAACTCCCGCCCGTCTGGTTCATCCGGGCATTGAATGCTTTCCGTTCGGGACTTATAAGGCTTCACAGGATGACATTTCCTGCAAACGTGGTGCTTTACGAACGGTTCACATCCTTGTGGGTACTTCCGGCAATCCGGGTAGCGGCTGAACTGGATATTGCAGGGATCCTGGAGAAGGGAACTCTGTCCATTGAACAACTTGCAGAACGCACCGGTTCGGACAAGGAAGCGCTTTTACGTATGATGCGTGCTCTCGCAAGTGAAAATATTTTTAAGAAAACGAAGGATGGGTCGTACAAAAATACTTCCCTCTCAAAGGTCCTTACCGATGAAAAAGGATCGCTCCGTCATATGCTGATGCAACACCTGGGAACCTTGAACTGGGCCACACTCAATGATCTCTCCTATTCCATCAAAACCGGGAAATCAGCCTTTTCAAAGGTTTATGGAATGAAGATCTATGATTACTTGTCGGAACACCCGGAGGAATCAGCACTCTTCGACCGATCCATGACGAACCTGTCAGAGATCTCCATCGAGCCGATACTGAATGCTATTGATTTCAGCAACTACCCGGTGATTGCAGATATCGGCGGAGGGGAAGGATTGTTGCTTTCAAGTATCATTTACAAACATAAAAATTCAAGGGGAATTCTCTTTGATCTTCCGGAAGGGTTGACCAATGCAGAAACAATTCTTGGAAAATTTGGCGTTGCCGACCGGGTGCAGGTGATCCGGGGAAGTTTCTTTACCACTGCACCTGCAGGAGCCGTTGTATACCTGTTAAAGAATATTTTACACAACTGGAGTATTGAAGACGGTATAAAAATCCTCAATAATATCAGGAACGCAATGCCACCCCATGGGAAGATCCTGATCATCGAAATGATCCTCGATGAAGAAAACCATGCTTCATTTGGCAAGCTGATCGACCTCCAGATGATGGTTTTCATGGAAGAAGGGAAAGAAAGGACGCTGAAGGAATTTGAATCGCTTCTTCAGCAGGCTGGACTCAGGCTGAACAGGGTTATTCCCACAATTGCACCGATAAGTATAATAGAAGCAGTCATCAGCTGATGAGTTGGCGAGCTCACGAGCTGATGAGCTGGCGAGCTGGCGAGCTGGCGAGTTTTTTTCTTTGTGACTTTGTGACTCTGTGACTCTGTTACTTTGTGACTATTCTCTGTTTACCAGAAACATTCTTTTTTACGGACCTCATTTCGAAATCGGCTGGCAAATTGCTGCGTTCCGGATCAAATAACATTCGCAGGATGTCCTGATAGTTATTCAGGTTTGGATAATACCTGAGTTCGGCACTGGCATACGCCATGGAATCAACTTTTAGGTTTGGGAAGAGTTTTTCAAGGTTTGGCGAAAGAACCGGAAGAGATAAAACATTAGAGGTATCAGGTCCGAATATGTTCCAATCAAAAAGAGTTTGGTCTTTATCCACAAATTGCCAATTGATAGCTGACATCATAAAGGTACCCGAAGTATTCAACAATGCATACCCCGCAACAGCATCTACAGAATTTATGGAAGCATCTATTTTCCGGAACTGATCCGGGATGACGCCGGCAACACGATTGAACCACTGGAGGTCGGATGAGTATGATTCACGGATCATCATATCCGTCAGGAATCCCGAAAAGGTCGATGGAGGAAATGCAAGATCCACACTGTTTATGAAATTGCCATCACTGATAACCCTGTCAGTCACAAAAGAAAGTGGCGACTCATAATTTGAGTCTTTATAGCCTGAAATGGAGACATCATAATCCTGGGCATTCACCGGGAATGATATAGTGTGATACGCTGATGTACCGGCATCGGACATATCGATGGTATATGATTCCGAAAGTTTGATATTCTGTAGCCATTTGAACTTATCTCCACCCCGTGTTTTAATTTTCACATAAAGATCGTCTGGAGACAGATATAACATTTGTTCCACGTTTGAAGTAATAAAAGTCATATTGGAGTATCCGGAATTCGAATAGATTACTGATCCATCAAGAACAGGGAGATTCGTCAGAGAAACAGTGGTGTGCCCAACTGTATCAGGCCGGCTGCCTATCATCTTCCACTCGCCAAATGGTGCTACATCCTTATAAGTATTCAGATGAATTGTAAGTATATGCATAATAATTTCATAGTAACCAACCGTGATGGTAAGCCTGGTGGGGACAGGGGAGTTGCTTTTCAGATACACCGGGTATTTGCCATTGGCATTACAAATAGTATCTCCTAAAAACTTTCCCTGTGGATCAGATACCAGAATAAAACCAGATAATTGCTTCTTTATATAATTATCGGTAAAATTAATAGTAAATAAAGATTTCGGTAAATCCGGTTCAGTCTTGCTTTTTTTACAGGAGGCCAGGGAAAGTACCAGCAGGGCAGTAAACCCTAACACAAAAAGTGAAAATTTCCTCATTAGCGGATTTCTATTTTGAATCTTTTTGCAATTCTACAAAATTACGTTTTCTTTCTCTATGTCATTCTTCATTCTTCATTTTTCATTCTTTAGATTTTCTATCTTTGTCAAATGTATAGGCTTTTATCCGCCTTCAGGAAAGAATTCCTCATCCTCATCCGCGACATTCCCGGGCTTGCGATCCTTTTCATCATGCCGGTATTGCTGATCATGATCGTTAACCTTGCCCAGAAGAATGCACTGAAATCCTCCAAAGAATCAAAGACCGATGTGCTTTTCATCGATCATTCTCATTCGGCATTTTCCAAACTCCTGCGGCAAAACTTAGACAGTTCAGGGCTTTTCCGTCTTATATCCAACCTGGCCGGAGTTCCTGTGGATGATGAAATGGCCCGAGGGAAGATCGCTGAAGGAGATTATCCAGTCGGCATCGTGGTCGCGGCAAAAGACACCTCCATCCTGTTGCTTGTCGATCCCACCCTTCAGCCGTCCTATAAAAATACGATAACCGGGTCGCTGACCTATTTTATCAAAGGAACGCAGAGCCGGATCGCGATCGAAAACCTGCTTAAGACTCTGGCGCCTGCCATGGCTTCAGGAATCGACGGACTGATCGGGACAAACATGAAGAACATGCCACCAGTCACGGAGATCTATGCCACGAAAGAGCACGCTTCAATCAAACCTTCCATCATTCAGAACAATGTTCCGGGTTTCATTCTTTTTGCCATGTTCTTTATCGTGATCCCCTTGTCGGGAAGCATGGTCACGGAAAAAATGGAAGGTTCATTCGGCCGTTTGCGGACTTTGCCTGTAAAGGTCAGCATCCTTCTTACTTCAAAAGTATTATTATTCCTGGGTGTCTGCATCATTCAGTTCTTCCTGATGCTGATGGTCGGCACCTGGATTTTGCCGGTCTTCTCCGGAATGCCTGCCCTGCAACTCGGATCTCATTACGGCATCATCCTCCTTGCTACAGTTTGCGCCGCGCTTGCAGCGACTGGTTTCGGCCTTTTGGTTGGGTCATTTGCTACCTCTCAGGGACAAGCTGCGCTTTTCGGATCGGTGATGGTTGTCATCCTGGGCGTGCTCAGTGGGACTTTTCTACCTGTCTACCTCATGCCAAAAGCGATCCAGGTTATCAGCCTCTTTTCCCCGATCCGGTGGGGCATCGATAACTACCTGGAAATTTTTATCCGGGAAGGTACGTTTGGCAGCATTTTCCCAAACATTTTACGACTCCTTGCATTTTTTGTTTTTGCAATGATCGTTTCCATTGTTATTTTTGCAAGACGGAAGTAAGTTTCGAATCCGGATTTGGCATCGCCCCATGAAAGAAAAAGACGGTACTATTGATTGCCCTCAGCAACAGGTGATCCTTTTTGTGGAAAAGGAAGATGGGAAATATGAACCCATCCAGACCGGCTCATACCTCACCAAAAACTTCCTGGATGACTATGAGCTGAAACGCCGTCACCTGGAGGAATCGCTGAAGAAACAGGTTCTTTTAGGCAAGGTTAGCCCCATCTATTACTTTATGATACTGGAGGATCTTACACTCAGTGAGCTTTCGTCCCGTGCAGGGATCCGGAAAGGTAAGGTGAGAAAGCATCTTGAAGCAGCTCATTTCAATGCAATTCCGCAGGAAACCCTTCAGCTTTATGCCGATGTGTTTAATATTACTGTCCCGGATATGCTTAAAATCCTTGTTGTGACTTCTGCTGATTCTACCAATACAAATACCGGTTCCTGATGAACACGATCCCGTATAAGCATAAAATGGCGGCGCATTGTGAATCGGGGGCGGTGACTTCCCTTCTGAACAATGCCGGGCTCGACATCAGCGAACCCCTTGTTTTCGGTATCTCCAGTGGAATCTTCTTCGCCTACTTTCATAAGATGAAATCCTTTGCATTCCCGACCTTCATCGTCAGGAACAAACCCGGATCCATACGCAACAACCTTGCAAAAAGGCTGGGGATAAAATTTCATGCGGAAAAATTTAATAACCCGGAAGAAGGAATGAAGCGACTGGATGAACTCCTCGTAAAAAATATACCCGTTGCCGTCCAGGTCGATTTCTTCTATATGGACTACCTTCCGGAATGGGAACGGGTTCATATCAATGTTCATTTTATCGTAGTGGTCGGAAAAAGCGGATCGAAATACATCATATCCGACAGTTATTTCCCAAACCTGGTGGAACTGGAGTCTGCGTCGTTGCGAAAAGCCCGTTTCGCAGGCGGAAACATGTCACCGAAAGGATTCTTCTTCTATCCGGAATACATTCCGAAGGAGATCGATTACAAAAAAGCAATTTTAAAGGGTACAAAGAAAGCCTGTTTCTATATGCTGAAGATTCCGATCCCTTTTGTAGGCATCAAAGGCATCCGCATGTTTGCAAGAAAGATCGTGGAATGGCCTACCTTCGCCAGGGATACTGAACATCTTTCCCATGAGATCATGAAGATAAATATACTCCTGGAAGACCAGGGCACGGGCGGAGCGGGGTTTCGTTTCATGTATGCCACGTTCCTCCAGCAGGCATCCGTAATACTTGGCAAACCGGAATGGAGCGAATTGTCGAAAGAAATGATGGAGATCGGTGATGGCTGGAGGGAAATTTCCCTTTTTGCCGCACGGATCGGGAAAAACCGTGAACTCGGGCTTGACCGGCTAAAAGAACTGGGCAACATGCTCAATGGCCGGGCTGATGTGGAAGAACGTTTTTTCCGGCGCCTGAAAAATTCAATTTAACTTAGCTACAATCATGACAAAGGAACCGTCGCCAGAACTAAAACTCGAGATCAAGAAGATGATCATCGAAACCTTAAATATCACGGATATTAAGCCTGAGGATGTGGATGATGAGAAACCCCTGTTCGGCAGCGACAATGCACTCACACTGGATTCGGTTGATGCTATCGAGATCATCATGGCGCTGCAGCGAACATACGGCATCCGTATCGCTGATCAGAGCTTAGCCCGGTATGTGATCCGTTCGGTCAACAGCATTGCAGAGTTCATCCTCACAGAACAGGAAAAAAATAACCTGTAAATCCCGGAAAATTGAAAAACTACCTGACCGCCGGCATTGGATTCAGTCGACTGGTCCGGCTTGCCCGGAAAAATTCAGTCTCCTGTCATCCAAAATACCTCTTGCGTTTTTTGTTTCTTGTACAAAGTGCACTATGGTCCGACCTGTTTTCATGGTTCGAACGGAAACGCTATGGAAAAAAGATCGATTCCACACCAGTTCCGGAAGATCCCATCTTTATCATCGGGCACTGGCGTACCGGTACGACATTGCTGCACCAGTTGTTAAACCTCGATCCGAATCTCGCTGCTCCTACCCTCTTTCAGGTTGCAGAACCCGGTTGCTTTATCTGTTCATACCGGTATTACCTGCCTGTTTTTTCGACCCTGGTTTCAGAGAACAGGCCAATGGATAATGTCAGGATCGGGATGAATGAACCCCAGGAAGATGAATATGCCATATATAGGATCACCGATTTTTCGCCAATCGAACGGCTTGTATTCCCGAAAAATTCAAACTATTTTCTCCTGGATTATCCATCCTTCCTTCCCTGGAATGAAAAGGAAAGAAAAGAATGGGAGGAGCAGCTATGTTCTTATTTCCAGAAACTCCATTTTTTTCATGGAAAAACGATCGTTTCAAAAAATCCATTCAACTCACTGCGGATAAAGGAACTTGCTGCCATGTTTCCGAAAGCACGGTTCATCCACATTGTCAGGCATCCTTATGAGGTCGTTCCATCTACCATCCATATGTGGAAGATTGTTCTTGACCAGAACAAGTTGAACCGTAAAGGATCCTATCCCGGAATTGAAGAGGTGGCAAAAGGCCTCGACAAAGTACTGACAACGATAGAAAAGGATAGGTCAGTTATTCCGGAGGAAAATTTTTATGAGATGAAATTTGAAGACCTCGAGGCTGATCCTGTTGCTGAGTTCAGGAAAATATATTCCTGGTTTCATATGCCCTTTGATGATGCATTAAACCAAAACATACAGTCCTTTATGGATAACCTTAAAAACTACAGGAAAAATGAGTTTCACCTGGCAGACGAGGAAAAACAAATGATCCATAAGCAGCTTAACCAACATATGCAAAATTTTAATTATCAGTAATTGTTTTATTTATTTCTTTATATTTGAGGATCATTCAGAACGGCATTTAAATCTTTTCCCCATGAAAAAATATTTCCTGACAGTTCTTTTGTTCACACTATTATTCCCTTTTTTCTCAATTTCTCAGGAAAAGGAGCGTGAGCCCAACCGGATCAATTCCGGATTTTACATTAAGCTCGGGCCATCCTTCCCGATGGGAGTCTATGCCACCGGTCAAAGACTTACAGACAATTCGCCACAAGATCACCCTTATTATTTTCCTGCAACAATGGGTGGAGCCATGGACATGGGATACCTGATCTATATCGGGCCTGCTTTTGCCAACAACCATCTCCGCGCCGGAATCGATGCAACGTTCATCTCTTTTTCGTTCAATTCGATCAAGTCGGATACGATTACCGGCTCAAAATCGAAATATTGGTACTATTTCGTTGGACAGAAATTTGGTCCGGTTATTTCGGTCTGTCCCGTAGATCGCCTGGTTATAGACAT
The DNA here is from genome assembly GCA_017882335.1 of Bacteroidales bacterium. Lineage (GTDB taxonomy): Bacteria > Bacteroidota > Bacteroidia > Bacteroidales > FEN-979 > FEN-979. The sequence continues at coordinate 26,062 of JADGPR010000041.1, forward strand.
TTCCTATAAGATGAATGCGTATGCGGCCTATGTTCACCACTGGATCCGGGGAAAAGAAAATGATGAATGGGGGATGAACCTTACCCAGAACGAGATCAGCACGACCATCCGGTATTCGATTATGCTTTTCTCATTTCAGTACAATTTCGGCCAGGTGGCCTACAACGATTTCGATGGAGCCAAGCCTATTCATTATGTCGACAACACCACGTTTCGTATTTTGATCGGGTTCAAATTCTAGCAATACTAACCTGTGACAGAAAAAATGATGGTATCTCCTTTTTTTCCTGAGATCGAAAGAAGCCCTGTCGAAGAGATCAGAAAATTCCAGGAAACAAAGCTTCATCAGCAACTACTTTACCTGAAAGAAAAATCAAAGTTCTATTCGGATCATTTTCTCAGGAACAGGATCGATATTAGCCGGATCAAAAGGCTTGATGATCTTGTGCATATCCCGCCCACTACAAAAGATGATCTTCAGCAACGGAACAATGAGTTCATCTGTGTTCCGAAACATTCCATCATCGATTATATAACCACTTCCGGCACACTGGGCGACCCGGTAACCTTCGCCATGACGGACAAGGACCTGGACCGGTTGGCTTACAATGAAGCGATCTCTTTTACCTGTGCTGACGGCTCGGCGACCGATATTTACCAGCTCATGACCACGATCGACAAGCGGTTCATGGCCGGTCTTGCCTATTTCATGGGGATCCGCCGGATGGGCGCCGGGGTGGTCAGGGTTGGGAATGGGATCCCGGAATTCCAATGGGATACCATCCACCGGATCCATCCTACAACAATCATTGCCGTTCCTTCCTTCATCTTAAAGATCATTGAGTATGCTGAAGCCCATTATATCGACTACCGCAACAGCAGCGTCCGGAAAGCCATATGTATCGGTGAACCGCTGAGGAATACAGATTTCTCTTCCAATACCCTTGGACGCAGGATCCTTGAAAAATGGCCGATCCGGCTTTATTCAACCTATGCATCCACAGAGATGGGAACATCCTTTACCGAATGTGGTGAAGGGATTGGCGGGCATCATCATCCTGAACTCATCATTGTCGAGTTCCTGGATGACCGGGACAGGCCGGTGAAGGAAGGTGAATGCGGAGAAGTAACAATCACGACGCTGGGAGTGGAAGGAATGCCGTTGCTTCGTTTCAAAACCGGCGATGTGTGCCACCGGTATTCTGATCCCTGCAAATGCGGCAGGACGACAACCCGGCTCGGCCCGGTGATCGGACGGAAAAACCAGATGATCAAGTATAAAGGAACAACACTCTATCCGCCTTCCCTCTATGATATCCTCAACAGCATCGATTTTATCTCTAATTATGTAGTGGAAGTCTTCACCAATGAGATTGGCACCGATGAGATCCTGATCCATGTTGGAAGCAAAAATCCCGTTTCCGACAAGGAAGATGAGATCAAAGACCATTTCCGGGCAAAACTCCGTGTGACACCAATGATCAAATTTGAAACAGACGAAAGTATCCAAATGATCCAATTTTCCGGGACCACCCGTAAACCCATCAAATTTATTGATAACAGGGATAAATCAAAAAATAATTGGTGATTTATTGATTTTTCTTCGTTAATACCATAATTTTGTCACGTCACGATAATTATATTTGATAAACCACTTAAACATATAGCTATGAAAAAAATCAACATTCTTTTTTTGATGGGAGTATTTCTGCTTCCAGGTATGACGATGTTCGCACAGTGCAAGCTGGTTTCAGGAAATGTCAGTGTCCTGAAAGGGCAAAGTGTTATTAACCTGCAATATGATTATTCCAGGATGGCTGTCGGAAAATTCAAAAATTCGGATGATTATGTTGCAAGCCGGACAGCGGATATGAACAAGAAAAAACAGGGAGACGGTGACCGTTGGGCAGAGTCATATAAAAATGACAGGACGGCAAGATTTCAGCCGATGTTCGAGAAGAATCTGAATCAAATAGTCGGGAAGTTCAATGTTACCTGCAAGGAAAACGCGACGGATGCGAAATACACCCTGATCATACGGACCACATTCACCGAACCAGGTTACAACATCGGGATTAGCCGCCAGAATGCATGGATAAAAATGGAAGTTGACCTAGTAGAGACTTCCAACCCTGGTACCGTGTTGGCAAGTATGTTGATGAAAAGGGAAGATAGCGCCAATATGATGGGTTACGATTATGATACCGGCGGAAGGATACAGAGTGCTTATGACAGGGGCGGCGACCATCTTGGAGCCTTCCTGGTTAAGAATGCCTTAAAATAATTCACGATCCTTTCCGGATAACGAAAAAGCCTCAGACGTTGGATTCCGGGGCTTTTTTTATTCTGAGGTCTGAAGTCAGAGGTCTGAAATCTGTTCTCTGTTATCTGTTATCTGTTCTCTGCTGATAAACCTTCTCTCCACCTAAAACCGTCATAATTACATTAACAGAGGGTATCTCCTTTGCCGGGCAGGTCATAATATCATGATCCAGAATCACAAAGTCAGCCATCAACCCGTTATCGATACTTCCCCTGATATGTTCCTGGAAGCCTGCTTTGGCTGCCCAGATCGTGATAGATTTCAACGCTTGTTCGCGGCTTAATGCATTTTCCGGCTGAAATCCTTTCTCCGGGAATCCCCGGGTATCCTGCCGGGCCACCGCAGCATAAAAGGTGAGCAAGGGGCTGATCTTCTCGATTGGAAAATCGGTGCCATTTGGCAGCCATCCGTTCTGATCCAGCAGGTTTTTATAGGCATAAGCCCATTTGATCCTGCGTTTTCCAAGCCTGTCAGGCGCCCAGTACATATCGGAAGTAGCGTGAGTAGCTTGTATAGAAGGCACAATCGAATACTTTCCGAACATCGAAATATCCTGGGGATCTACCACCTGTGCATGTTCTATGCGCCAGCGCAGGTCATTTTTCCCTTTCAGAAACTCCGCATAGATTCCCAAAACAACTGCTACGGCGGAATCTCCAATGGCATGCGTATTCACCTGGTACCCATTTTTTGCAGCAAGAGCACATATTTCACGGATCCTGGCAGGAGTAGAGACCTGGATTCCTGATTTCGAATGATCGTCTTCGTAAGGTGATTTCAGAAGGGCGGTTCGTGAACCCAGACTACCGTCGGCATAAAGTTTTATTGACCGGATGGTTAGCAGTGGTGAAAGAAATTGTCCTTCATTGATAAAATTTTGAATATTTTCTTCACTGGGAGTGAGCATGACATACAACCTCATCTTCAGTAACCCCAGTTGTTGCAATGAATCCAGCAGGTTGATAACCGGGAAATCAAGCCCGGCATCGGCGACCCCGGTCAGCCCGGCGGCAAAGCAATTCGCCTGGGCCCATTTCAGCAATGTCGTCTGTTCCCTGCGGGAAGGCATAGGGATGCTGCTTTTCATCCGATCGGCTGCATTTTCGCTCAGAATCCCGGTCATCCGTCCATTTTTCTGTTCAACTTCAGCGGGATTATATTCATTCAGTTCTCGTATCCCGGCCCGTTTTAAAGCTTCCCCATTGGCAAGAACAGCATGGCCATCGATACGGATCAGAACTACTGGCCGGTCAGGAAATAAAATA
>JADGPR010000091.1 GCA_017882335.1 Bacteroidales bacterium
AATGTCCGTCACGTCGAGGCCGGTTTCCTCCTCGATTTCCACTAATGCCTGCTCATCCGGGTTCCTACCATTGTCGATCATGCCGCTCACAGCACCCCAAACACCCTTAAAGGTTCTTACGTGCTGACTCCGAAGGAGAATTAGAATCTCTCCGTCCGATTCAAGAAAAGTGGTAACCGTTTGCACTTCTTTAGGCATATTTCTATAGCATAACCTTTCTAATACCCGGCTGCATTCTTAGTTCGGCTCTGTGACTAAATTTACACAACTGAACCTCGACTCATATGGAACTGTGAAGCTTGACGTTTGCCGCGTCGCTAGCGAACGACGAGAATAGCACCGATAATGCAGATGATAAGGATAGGGATTGTGACACTAAGAGCAACGTGCGAAAGTGGGAGTGGCTCCTGCTTGATCCGTCCGAGCATGTAATCGATGCGGGACTTCAAAGCTTCCGTATCACTGATCGCAAAGCCCAGAGTCCAGGTACCAGCCTCCTTTTCCAGCAACTTCTGCAAAGTTGAGGCAATGCCGTGCCGGTTGCCCTGGTACTGAATTGCAAGCTGGTCAGCCGCAATCTCCTTCCTGATGAGATAGCGCTTGAACAAGTCTCTCAGGATCGGAACAAAAAACAGGCCGGAAACAACCAGCTCACCAAGTAAAATCCTTCCGGCAAGCTCATAAGATATTTTTTGTCAATTTATAACTGTCTTTCATGTTCCCTCTTTTTTTGATTATTATACATTGAGATTAATCTCATACTACATTACCCATAAATTGTTTAGTGACACCATTTATATCATTCATTTAATTCAAATCATAATACTCTATTGCTGATTCCATCAGACTCAGGAAGCAAACCGGATCATGTAAACAAGAAAACCGCTGTTCAGGTTTTATAAAGCTTTTATTCTCCCTAAAAAATCTATCAACCCATTTTTCATATCGTATCTGCGCACGTTTGGACACGACTCTATCCTTGGAGCACAGGTATTTCTGGAGATCAATAACAGCTGACTTGATTTCGTAGATGGATTCTATTGGGGTCATTATTGAAGTCTCTTATTTGGATGGTATCGGCAGTTTTTGTTCCTTCGTTTTCAAATACTGATCTATTAAATTGATGCGTCCTTCTTTTGAATAATGGAAATTATAGTTTCCTAATACCGAACTGACATTGGCATTGCCTTCTATCTTATAAGGCAGATCATCCCCTGTTAAAACAAACTTCAGACTTCCACTCAAATCTTTAAACTTTGCCATGACAGATACTTGCCCCCGCGTTGTTGATGACGATGGAATCAGAAGTTCCTTTTCCAAACGCCCGTTGCCGATTGCTTCGTTGTTAAGGTAAACAGTATATTCAAAAGATTTGAGTGTAAGGTCAAAACGATTCGGGTTTTGTATATCGAGACCGAGGAGAAGATTCATCTCTGTAAAAGAGTGGGGTTTGAGGGTGATTTCGTGAAGGGTAAAGGATGGATTCTCCAGTATCAAGCTCATGCAAGACATAAGGATGATAGAAACGGCCAATAGGAACAATATTCTACAATGAATCCTTACTTTATTTTGGTAAAATTTCCTCATTAAGAACATCCATCAAAAACGGTAAGCATCACAACTGTCTTTATTTTATAAACCAGTAAATGACATTCAAAATAAACATTCAGGTTCTACAAACTCAATGCCGGCACTTTTTTAACTATTTATCTCTTGTCCAACTTGATTTTTTTCGACAATACATATCAATTCGGAAACGCAGACTCCTGCGCTTTTAACCGGAACTATTGATAACTGTGATCTGATCGTTCAATGTCCAGTAATCGTAGATATAGCCAATGCCTAAGATACCCAGAGTGCATAAATAGATAAGACCAGTAATCCATTTTCCCATGTAAAACCGGTGAATGCCGAACAGGCCTAAAAAAGTGAGCAGAATCCAAGTAACGTTATAATTGATCCTGCCCTCAGTAAATCTTAGATCCGCTTTATGCGACATGGATGGGATTAAAAAAAGATCAATAAACCAACCGATAAACAGGAGACCTAAAGTGAAAAAGTAAATCGTGCCTGAAATCGGCTTGCCATAATAAAATCTGTGCGATCCGGTAAAACCGAAAATCCATAACACGTAGCCTATCAGGATACTGTGAGTTTTATTATCTTGCGGCAATTGGCGTCACCTTTTGTTAAATTAGGATTTCTCCCTTTGAGGCCTTAAGATTGAACATGAACTGACCACTCCTGCTTTTCTTAAGTTCGAATTTACCTATCATTGTTAACCTTCTCGAATAATATTGAGCGGCTAGCTCTTTAACTCGAATTGTTGCTTGTATTGTTTGAGCAACCGGGCATACGCCTGACCATTACCTTCCAGTCTCTTCTTCATGGCAGAAGAAAGGGGTTTAATGACTCCAGGTAATCCCATCACCATTGAATTATCTGGTACCTTCATACCCGGAGATAAAAGACATCCGGCAGCAATTATACAGAAGTTACCTATTATGGACTTATCCAGAATGGTAGCATTGTTGCCTATGAGACAGTGATTACCAATCTTCAGACCATGCATCACCACGTTGTGCCCAATCGTAACTCTATCGCCAATTTCAAGCGGTTCGCCGGTATGAATGACGCAGTTGTCCTCAACCATTGAGTTCCGTCCGATTTTAATGCTGGCAAAATCGCCCCGGATGACAGCCCCAGGAAAAACTCCGGAATCCTCCCCAATTTCAACATCACCAATCACGTAAGCCGCTTCGCTCACGAAAGCTGACTCGGCAATACGCGGCGTTTTGTTTCCAAAACTTCTAATCATTGTTCCTCCCGATTAGTCCATCTTATCTATTCCGTATAAAACCTTTCCAGTAACTGTTTCCAAGCTTTCTGAAACGCCTTGAAACGATCCCGCATCATAGATAGCCCGATCCTGCTGAATCCTGAGAAGGAGCCGGTAATTTTTGTTTCCGGCAGATAATCAAAATTTTGTTTTCCGCGGTCGATAGTCGTTAATGTTAATCACATTATTCTCCCTTTGCCTAGTCTCCGGTAAATCTCCGTCTTCAGTAAAAAACAATTTCCGGAATTCAACTTTGGGATTGCTGTAGTTCAAATAAGACATCGGAGATTTATTGATCATAAAGGAAACATCAAATGGTGGTTTTTGACCCTCACTTAAATAAACCTTCGCTTGGAATATAAGATCATTCATTGATCCTGATACTTGCCGATCAATTATCTTAGAAAAATATGTTATCTGACTCTCTGATTCGATGAAATTATCATATATGACTTTATTTCCATCGAGGATCATGAATTCCTGCATACAGAACAGTGCTTCTCGAATAAACTTCTTGTCGTTAGTAATCCCCCGCCCATACATGACTGTGGAGTATAGCGATACGGTATTTGTCAAAATTATATATTGGGTGCGCTGCACTGTGAACAGATGTGCATTCCAGTCAAGTATGGGATTTCTGTTATCATCGTATGGAATAGCTGGCAAAGGAACGATCCCGATTTTTTTAGCTAGTTTTAATGTGAGCCGAAATATCATTGTTCTAAACTGCCTCATTAATCATATTGCTTTGTGCAAAATGCATCATTTTTAAAATAGTTTCGCCTGTTCAATAATTGTTATTACCTTCGTTCAACTAAATCCTAAACAGCTTCTCCATATCCAAAAGAAATGAATCGGCATCGCTGTAAAGAATGGCCTTCCAACCTTTTTGTCTTGCACGTGCGACGTTTCCTTGATCATCATCGATAAACAAAATTCTGTTTGGAGGCGTTTTTAAAAATCCGGCTATGTCATCAAACCAGGAAATATCCCATTTCCCTTTTCCCATGTGGTAACTATTAAAGACATAATCAAACCACTTGAAGAAATCAAATCGGTCATTCAATTTATCCAGCCAGTCCGTCTGATCGCTCAGTATGCCGACAATCAGATTTTTTGACTTTAACTTCTTTACAAAATCAATCATCCAGTCTCTTAGAATGAACCGCGAAAATATTTCATGCTTTAAGAAGGCATCGTCACCCTGGATACTTGTTTTTTCTCTCATGGCCTTCCAGAAGCTACTTTCAGATCCTTTTCCCAAGATATAACCTGTCTCATAAACCGTGTCGGAAGCTGTCCGAATAACATCGTCGCCATTCAGTCCATTAGCTTCAGCAATTACCCTGAACCCTTTTCTCCACCCTTCTTCTGCCAGCACTCCGCCAAAATCAAATAAAACTACATCAATCATTCTATTTTTACAAATTGACTTCTCTAACAGATTCATCACTCCTTCATAAATGTCAGCGTCCTTGCTGGCTCCTGGTCCGGCAATATTTAAAGTTTTTATTTCATTCCAGTCAACCCACTTTTTAATCTGCTTTGCTGATTCGGACATTGACGCATTGTTAAAATCAATATGTAACAAAGGACGATGATGCTTCTTGGCAAATTGTTTGGTTAGAGCTGATCCACCAGTTAATTTTCCATGCGAGATTATCAATGTTCCATCGGAATCAATCACATTCTGCTCAGTTCGCTTGGCATAGCTAACCGTCTCCATTTCCCGCAACTGGTAATAATCGGGTAATGGTCCGTCCTCAGCTTTTCTGTATTTAGGAAGCCAGCCGCCGTGAGGAATGCTATGTCGAATGGCAAAGTCCAGGGCTGCCCTGTCTGCGCCAGTCTGACCGCCGGAAACGATTTTAGTGATCATTATGGTTTTATTTTAACGCTTACAATTAACACCAGACTTAAAAAGGTTTAATCAGACCACTTTCACAATTTCAGGTGCATGTCGTTCAGAAGCAGGTGGAATACTAACTGGGTATCCGACAATAATAGGTGCCACAATTCGGCAATCATCCGGCTTACCTATTTCCTTGAGGATTATACTGTCACGGATATGTGCACCCAGTCCAATCCAGCAGGTACCCAACCCTCTTGAAGTGGCTGAAAACATGAAATACGCAACTGTCAAAGCTACATCTACATCAAGTGACCTGACATCCTTGGGACCGATAAAAAGAACAAGGCAAGGAGCATTATAAAAGACATTAAAATTCTCATCACGGAGCCTGGCTTCATAATCAGGTGACAGTAGCGCAGGATTCTTAATACCGTCTGCGAGTAGATTACCCTTGCTTTCATCGGAGAGCCGTTTCATTAAATCCCGATCCTGAATGATAATAAAACGACATGGTTGTCTATTGCTTGCCGTGGGAGCAAGACAGGTGTCTTGTAAAATTTCCTTTATAATTGACAAAGGCACCTCTTTGTTCTGATAGTCTCTGATGGCACGTCTATTTGTTAAAAATGTCTTAAAATCCATGTTATTCCTCCTTGAAAAAACTTGTGTTATAATCTATTCCAAACAAGAAAAATCCCAGACACTTAATTTGAGGTCTTACATAAAATATGCCCTGATTACTTTTTCTTGGGTGCATTATTAAATATCCAATCGACTAAACCATTTTGTACATCCCAAACAACAAGGCAGGAGTGATCCGGTTCAACAATCTCTCCGAGGCTTTCATACACTATGCTTCCATTTATTTTCTTCATCTTGCACCTCTCTTTATTGCAATATGTTAATGATTATGTGAAGCCCTTATCCTGCTGCTGATGACTACCCTTTGTTTATTCTTTTCCCTATGGAATGTGCTTTGCCAAGCTCCTTGCCCAGACCAAAGTAATAGCCATATTCAGGCGTATAGGCAATCGGCTTGATCTTCTCTACTGATAAGGCACCTTTATCATCCAAGACATCTTCATTTGCCTTGATATCCAGAATCTCTCCAATAAACTGCGTATGAAGTCCAATCTCATGCATATGAATAAGCCGGCATTCCAGGATGAACGGAAATTCTCCGACATAAGGAGCATCCACCAGATCGCTTTTTACAGGGGTTAATCCGCTTTTTGAAAACTTGTCTTCATTTCTGCCTGAGGCAATTCCGAAATAATCAACCGATTCAATATATTTTTCCGAGGGAATATTGACGGTAAAAGCCTTCCGTTCGCAGATGCTGGCATAGGTATATGTGGCCTTTCTCAGTGATACAGTTAAACAGGGCGGGGAAGAACAGCATATTCCGCCCCATGCTGCGGTCATTACATTGGGTTTTCCATTCTTGTCGTATGAACCGATCACTAAAACGGGAGTAGGATAAATGATTGTTTTTGCACCAAGTGACTTTTTCATTGATATTTCCCTCCTTCCTGTCTTTCGGAATGTTCCTTATGATTCTGCCAATTCTCTAAATAAGTTTCAGCCATAGAGCTTCTTCGCCATCCAGGCAATCTTTTGCCCCAGGGTCTGCGCACTCTGGACGCCTTCCTGATCTTTTTCCACCTCTCCCTTATCCCTGGCAACGCTCATTGCCCGACCGGCAATGATAAGCTCGTTGCTAAAGAAGAAATGGTTCATGGTTTCGATTGTATGCATCCCTCCGGAGCGACGAAAACAGGATAGGGCAGCCCCAATTTTGTTCTTGTACATCCTCCCGTTGGCCAATCCGACGAAGCCCGCCCGGTCAATCAAGGCCTTCATCTCCGCTGTTACATCCTGAAAATAGGAAGGAGATCCCAAAACGATAACCTGAGCCGTTGTCATCTTTTCGATATAATCGTTGGCCGCATCGTTCTTAACGGCGCACCGCCGGTCCTGGTTCTCGAAACACTTATAGCAGGTAATGCACCCGTGAATCGCCTTTGCCGAGAGCTGGACGAGTTCCGTTTCAATGCCCTCTTTTTCGATCTCCCGTAAGAGATAGCCAAACAACGTGGTGGTGTTGCCATCTTTCCTTGGACTGCCATTGAAGCCGATAACCTTCATATCCATTCTCCTTTACATTTATGACGTATTGTCGAAAGTTCCCCAAGAAAAGGGTGATCTGCCCCCGATTCTTGTACCACATGTTCAGTTAGAGTTCAGCCGTTTTTTATTTCTCAATTCAGGTACGTCTCTGGTGCTGGAGGACGGTAATTCAAAGAGCTGTGTGCATGCATTGTATTCACAGCGCTATCTTTCAGTCAGCACGTGAGTTTTTTTATCTGTAAGGTCATCAAGGAATAATGTTTGAAAGGAAAAATGCGTGCCAAAATTGCCGAATGCTTGAGTACGGAAGTAATGTATGTTTTTTTGATTCATGCCTTTGATTTGAGCATCGATGCTTGTACTCTTTTCATTTCTTCCAATAATTCTTGTTTGGAAATTATTCCCTTCTTGTCGAGAATATTAATCAAGGCCTCTGATTGAATAACTTCGGTCATCAGCAATTCTTTAAAATCGACCACCTGTTTCGGGTCAAGTTTTTCCGTCATTAATTGTTTTCTTCCATCCAATTTTAGTATATTTTTAAAAAATTGTTTGTCATGGAATGGCTACATCTGCTCTATTGCATAGCTTTTTTCTTTCAATAGCTGAATAATTCCTTTTTCCCCCGAGAGGTGGGCTGCACCAACAACTACAAAATATGTGCCCTTAGTTTTCAGGAAAGCTTCAATTACCGAGGTGATATTCTTATTTCTCTGAACCACAAATTTGTCATAGATGGGATAGAATCGGTCATCACCGAAAGAGCTTTCTCTGATGATTGAGTCCATAAGTTTTGCGTCGCCTGATTTCCAGGCTCTAACGATGCTATCAGCATCCTGGACGAGTGTTTGTAGATCCTTTAAGGTATATAATAAAAATAGCTCCTGTTCACTGTCGCTTAAGCCGGACAATAGATTAATCTGATAATCAATGCTCTCGAGTTCAATAATCTTTTTCTTGCCCGCCGCTTTTGAAAGAAAATATTTGTCTATTCCATATTCAGGATTATATCCCGATTCTATAAGTTTCAATGATTCCAGTGTCAATGACAATAACCACGGTTTCTGCTTGTAAAAGAGTTCAGGGGGCAATCCGATTTTATCTATTTCCTTTTTAATGATTTCCAAAGTATTTTTTGATACATGTTTATCAAGAATGTCGCCTTCCGCGTAAACGGCACTCACCAGCAATTTCTGTAAGTTCGCCATATCAATATCATTTACATTTGCTTCGACGGCTAAAGACTCTGATTTATCGAAGGCATTTTCGATCGTATTGCTAAGGGGATAGACGTCTTGTTTCAAGAGATGGATGGAACCTAACGCATATACGGTGCTATTTTTTGACTGAATGCGCCACAGGAAATTATTCTGAGCAAAAGAATTGGTATATGCAGCAAGAACGAGAACTATAGATAATGGTAATATTATTTTAGCAATTTTTCTCATGACTCAATCCGGTTATGTTCGACATTAAGAAATGTACTTGTTCACTAATGATGGGAAACGCATATATCCACAATGAGCTGAATGTAATAGCCAGTTCAAAATTGATCTCTTTTCATTCTTGCTCTTACTTTATTCCAGGACTTGGTTATGAGGAAGCTTTCTTCCATATTGTCCGCCATACGGACAAACTTGGGCCAAGGAACAGCAAAGGTCAGTACAGTGGAGGGAACACAAGGTCGCGCTGAAACGTCAAACATGCCTAAGACAGCACGATTTTCAGATGATTTAAGTTCTTTATAGGGATAATCAACAATAGATGCACATCCGGCACAAAAAGGAGCAATGACTCCATAGGGCTGCACTTCAGCAAAATTGGCCAGCGTAAAAAGACCGGAAAGAACATCAGGCGGAGCAAAGAAAATGACCACCAAAGGACTATCTCCAGTTTCCATGTGGTCCCATCGTTTAAAGATAATATA
>JADGPR010000092.1 GCA_017882335.1 Bacteroidales bacterium
TCGAACTCGGCGATCTTGGGGGGACGGCTGATGATGCAGCCGTAGTACGGGGCAATCCTGAGGTCGGGTAGTGCCTTCGTCACCTTCGCCGCCACCGCCTCGATCCCTACGTCCTCGTAGATGATCTGGAGGGTGGACTTCACCTTCAGGGACCCTTCGTAGGGCTCGTCGAGCAGGCTGTTGACCTCTTCGCGGAAGGCCTTGCTTTTCGCCATCCTGGCATGGGCCTTCTTGAAGACCGAGAAGCACGAGGGACACGGCGTGGTCAGCGTCTCAGCGCCCATCTTCTCGACAATGGCCAGGTTGCGGGCGGCGAGCGCCGCGGCGAAGACATGGTCAACCGAGTGGGCAGGCGTAGAGCCGCAGCAACTCCAGTCGGCGGGCTCCTCGTAGCTCACACCCAGGACCTTGAGCACGGCCTTGACCGACTCGTTGTAGGAAGAGGCCGTACCCTCCAACGAACAGCCCGAAAAGTAGGCATACGCTTTCTCAGCCACGTTCCTTCTTCTTCTCCATGAATTTCTTGAAGATCCTGGCTACCTGATCCTTTCCCTTGATGTTCTTCGGAAAGAAGTGCAACTGGCCGTGCGAGAGAACTTTGGGCCCCAGATCGGCGTCAGCCAGCAAGTGGCCGGATTTGACATTGTACCCCATGAGAATCCCCACCTCGTAGATGCGCCCATGGTTGCTGAGTGACGTAAGAAAGGCGTCGTAGAAGGTCTTGATATCCTTCTCCGGGAATCGCCCTTCCCTGCGGGCGATGATTCGGAGCGTGTCCATGACCTGGGCCACGTCGATCTCGCAGGGGCAGCGCGTGGTGCACGTCTCGCAGGTGGCGCAAAGCCAGATGGCCTTGGAGTTCAAGACGGTTTCCCGCTGGCCCGCCTGGATGAGCCGCATCACCATGCTGACGGGGTAGTCGTAGAACTGGGTGTAGGGACACCCCGCGGTGCAGTTACCGCACTGGTAGCACCGATCCGGATCCTGTCCACTTTCTTCCTTGACCTGTCTAATGAAATTGTCGTCGATGCTTTGAGAGAGATTGATCGATTCCATCATCACGGATAAAAGCCTTTCCTGGCGGATCTCCGCTGATTCAACGGAACTGACGCTGACTCCGAAAGGAAAATCGGTTCCGCGTTTATCTGTAATGAAAGTATGGATAAATGGATACTGCTATTCCCTCCTCCTGGAAAAATCGCGGAAGATGTGGCAGCACATTACCTTCGACCCAAAGGATAAAAAGTATAAAAACGTTGAAATAGCCGGTGAGATGAACGAATGGACAACCGGCCGGACGCCGATGCATCTGAAGAATGGCACCTGGCAGACCGACCTTCTTTTATTCCCCGGGAAATATCAATACAAGCTGGTCCTGGATAAAAAATGGGAATTGGATCCGGGAAATTCTGAAAGTGTAGACAACAACATAGGTGGAATGAATTCGGTGCTTCGGGTCGGGGCAATTAATCCTGCAGGCGCTCCATATTTATTTACAGCAAAAGCTGAAAAAGACAAGATCACCATCGGGGTTAAAAACAAGACCAAGGAGATCCTCGTCTTCTGGCAGAATTACCAGCTGGACGAAAAATTCTGGAAGGTAGACAGCGCCGGGTTGAAGATCACAATTCCCTGGAAGGCAAGAAACATGGATCGTTCGTTCCTGAGGGTATGGGCCTTTAATGCTGCCGGTTCCTCGAATGAGATCCTTGTTCCGTTAGATGAAGGCAGCGTTATTACTGATGCCGCAAAACTCACACGGGAAGACAAGCAGGCCATGATCATGTATTTCCTGATGGTCGACCGGTTCCGCAATGGTGATCCGAAAAACGATGCCCCTTTAAAAGATAAGGATGTAGATAAAAAGCTGAATTTCCAGGGAGGTGATCTTAAAGGAATTGACCAGGCGATCGAAAAAGGGTATTTCAAGGAACTGGGCATTAATACACTCTGGATCTCCCCGATCACCCAGAATCCGAAAGATGCCTGGAAGGAATACCCGGCGCCTCACCGAAAGTTCTCCGGCTATCATGGTTATTGGCCACTCACCCTTACAACTGTTGACACCCGCTTCGGAACGCCGGATGACCTGAAAGAGTTGGTTAAGCAGGCTCACGGCAGCAACATGAACGTCATCCTCGATTTTGTTTCAAATCATGTTCACCAGGAATGTAAAATTTACAAAGACCATCCCGATTGGACAACGCCGCTCATCCTCCCGAATAAAAAGAAGAACATCCGGCTTTGGGAGGAGCAGCGTCTCACCACCTGGTTTGACGAATTCCTTCCGACCCTTGATCTCACCAAACCGGAAGTCTGCAGCATGATGTCCGATTCTGCACTCTTCTGGATCAAAACTTACGAACTTGACGGGTTCCGTCATGATGCCACCAAACATATCCCGGAAATCTACTGGAGAACACTTACAAAAAAACTTAAGAACCAGGTCATCATCCCCGACAACCGGCCGATTTATCAAATCGGTGAAACTTTTGGCAGCCGTGATCTTATCGGCAGTTATATCAATCCGGGAGAACTGGATGCCCAGTTTGATTTCGGATTGTATTTTGATGCCCGTACCGCATTTGCCAGGGAAAATGCTTCTTTTAAGGACCTGAACTATTCTCTGCAGGAAAGTTTCAGCTATTTTGGAGAACATTCGCTCATGGGAAATATCACCGGGAACCAGGACCTCGCACGGTTTATCTCGTTTGCGGGCGGTGCACTCAGTTTTTCTGAAAATGATCAGAAAGCAGGATGGGAAAGGGATATTGAAGTAAAAGATACCGCAGGATACGGCAGGCTGGCATCCCTCATTGCATTTGATATGACCATCCCGGGAATTCCTATCATCTATTATGGAGACGAATTTGGGATGCCCGGTGCAGGTGACCCGGATAACCGAAGGATGATGCGATTCGATAATCTCACACCCCAGGAAAAAAGGATGAAGGGTACCGTTGAGAAACTGACTCATCTTCGCAGCAGTTCCATGCCCTTGCTTTATGGCGATTTTAAAACAATTGAAACCGGCGACAAGACCTATGTTTACATGAGAACCTACTTTGACAAGGTAGTGTTCGTAATCTTCAACAAGGACAAATCATCACGGAAGATCGATTTTGAAATCCCCGACAGGTTCACAGGAATCAAGCCAGTCAACCAGTTCGGAACCGATGCAAAAGTTGATAAGAACCGAATCACGTTGGACCTGAAAGGTAATTCATTCGAGATACTTACCAATTAGTGAGTTGGATGCTGGATGCTGGATACTGGATACTGGATGTGTGAGTGAGGGAAACTAAAACTATGTGACTCTGTGACTTTGTAACTTTGTGACTTTATGACTAAGACAGACTTCATTCAGCATTTACCGAAGATCCTTGCTGTTATCGTGCTTGTTGGAGGAGGGATTGTGATCTGGTCATGTATAGGCCGCAAGAAGGAAGCCATGGCTAAAGGGATTGTTCATCCCGAATGGACTCAGAATGCCGTCATATACGAGGTGAACGTAAGGCAATATACGCCGGAAGGTACATTCAATGCCTTTGAGCAGCATCTTCCACGACTGAAAGCCATGGGAGTAAATATCCTATGGCTGATGCCGGTCAACCCGATCGGGATTAAAAACCGGAAAGGCACTCTAGGAAGCTATTATTCAGTAAAAGATTTTCTTGGGATAAACCCGGAATTTGGTACCAAGGATGATTTCAGGGCGCTGGTAAAAAAGGCGCATGAACTGGGGATGCATGTGATAATCGACTGGGTTGCCAATCATACCTCCTGGGATAACAACCTGATCACGGAACACCCTGATTGGTACACACACGATTCAACCGGGAAGATCGTGTCCCCGGTTCCGGACTGGACAGATGTTGCCGACCTGAATTATGACAAAAAAGAATTACGTGAGTACATGACCAATGCATTAATCTATTGGGTTAAAGAAGCTGATATTGATGGCTTCCGGTGTGATGTTGCAGGAATGATACCCGTTAGTTTCTGGAATGAAGCAGTTCCGAAGATCAAGGCAGTAAAGCCTGTGTTCATGCTTGCAGAATGGGAAACGCCTGATATGCATGATACGGCATTTGATATGACATATTCATGGGATGTGTATCATCTGATGAATGATATCGCCCAAGGGAAAAAAACTGCAGATATGCTGGACTCGCTCTGGATCAAAGAATCGGCCAAATACCCGGCCGATGCCTACCGCATGCGGTTCACTACCAACCATGATGAGAATTCCTGGAACGGAACGGAAACTGAACGGATGGGCGATGCTGCGAAAACATTTGCCGTGTTGTGTTACACCATCCCCGGGATGCCACTGATTTACAGCGGACAGGAATCGGCATTCAACCGGCGTTTGAAATTCTTTGATAAAGATATCATTGATTGGGGCAACTTTCCGCTTGCAGGTTTTTATACTACCCTGAATAATCTGAAAAAAGAGAATCCGGCTTTATCCAACGGATCTACAGGAGGAATTATGATCAAAGTGGATTCTGATAATGATAAAAATGTTTATTCATTTATACGGAAGAAGGATAACAACATTGTTTTTGTCATACTGAACCTTTCAAAAACTGAACAAAAGGCGACATTGAAAGAGAACAACCTCGCCGGAGATTACAAAAGCCTGTTTGAAAATAAAGACATACATTTTGACGGATCCCTGACGGTTAACCTGAAACCGTGGGAATACCGGGTCTACGTCAATAATTAAGAATTAAGAATGCAGGAATTCAGAGTGCAGAATTAAAATTAATATTGGCCATTAAGTATTAGATGCTGGATGCTGGATGCTGGATGCTGTTTCTTTATTCTGCATTCTGGATTCCTGCTTTCCTGCATTATAAAAAAAGAGGCTGCCTCGTACTTTTGAGACAACCTCTTCTTTTAAATCTGATGTTTAAACCGTTATAATCGGTTTTTTCAGATATGCTTTTTTTCTGCTGAAATTTAATTTTTCGTTGCAGTCACGGTATAATGTTCAGCTACAGCGTCAATTAGTAATACGAGGGTATAGTTTCCTACAATATCTACTTTAAAATTGCCACCATTATCAACAAAATTTCCGGCTGCAGGTCCTGCCATTGTTACATCAGTATAACCAATAGATTTACCTGCCCAATCAGTTCCCTGCCTGAATTTAAATTCCCCGGCAGCGTTGATGTTTATTGTGTAGGTCCAGGTGTAGTTAGTACCACCGGTTACAACGGGTACGGATGTACCAAAATTCTCATCCCAGTTTGCCTGGGTATTATCAGCTTTCAGGTAACAATTCCCGATAATACCCATCTGATAGGTAGAATAATCAATCGGAGGAATGTTACCGGTCTTGGTCAGGGTTGCGGCATAAGGAGATCCCACAGTTTTGCTGATCACGACAGTGTAAATACCAGCATCTGCATTTGCTATATTATCACCACCGGGTATGAGAGCAGCAACAGCACCGCCGAAATTGGTGTTAATTTTCACACCGATCTTACCGCCACCAACGTCGAGAACAGTGTCCAGTTCTATTTTCCAGCCATCGGAATAGCGAAATTTCCATTGGCCGACTAACAGATGCAGGTCACTGATTGACCATGACATGGTTTTCAGGTCAAATGCCGATTCGGTAAGGGCTGTTGAACTGCCCCAGCCAAGAGGGGTGGCAGCACCGATCATTCCCCATTGCACAGGAGCGACAACAACTTTCATCAGTTCAAAATCGATAACAACATGATACATACCATCTTTAGGAACCGTGAAAACAGTAGCTGTCGCAGCCAAAGGACCACGCTGGAACGGAATTTTGGGTTCGTCAGTCGTACCGACTGTAATGGTAGTAAAGCCTGTTCCGGGACCATATACCGTTTGGATGGAACCAGCAACCTTAACGATATTGAATCCTGCAGCACCGGCTTTGACCGGGATATAAAGCTCCAGAAGAGATGCACGGTCAGCCTGGGTAACCTCATTCCTTGCGACCTTCATCATTGCTTTTTCATTAAAATCGGCATAGGCTGTACCTGCGCCTTTAACATAGTATCCATCGAGAATGATTACAACGGGGGCCGGAGTATCGCTCGACTTCTTACATGAATTAAGTGTAAATACCACGCCTATCAGTGCTATGACTGATAACATGATTGCCAACTTCTGAAATAGATTTTTCATACTTTTTAAGATTAAGGGTTTCTGTTTTGAAGTGTTCTGCAAAGATATTTAAAATAAACGAAGAATCAAGTTTAATGTTGTTCTATAAAATAAACCCCTCCCTGTGATTTATTTCTTCAGCCGTTAATTCATGTTATTGAGGTGGGAGGAGAAGGTTCGAGTTGGCATCCGTCGCCCATTTGGGGATCGGGAATGTACGTAATTCCGGGCCGTGTGCGGCCTTTTCCCACCAGGATTGTTCCCAGACGCCAAACCGTATCAGATCCTGCCTGCGGTGTCCTTCACAATACAATTCCCTTCCACGTTCAGCCAAAAGCGAGTCAAGCGTGGCTCCGCTCCATGCTGCAACACCTGCACGCAGCCGGATGGGATTGATCCATTGATCTCCGTTGTTACCCAAGCGTATCTGTGCTTCAGCTTTCATCAGGTAAAAATCCGTCAGACGAAAGAGCGGGAAATCGTTGCTCAGGTTTTCCTTGGCTCCCATCTTGATCTCGTACTTCCCAACCCTCGCACCAGTTGTCCGGATCTGTGTCGGAGTAAAGTCGGGTGGTTGCATATATAAAGCAGGAACATGGGGATCAATGTCAAGAGGCTGATGTGTTTCCCCGTCCAGGATGACGGGTCCGGCTGCCGAATACTGAAGTCCATATAGGTTATAGGCTGCACGCCTTTTGTCGGTTGACTGATACGTATCCCAGAAGGTAGGTACAATGCAGAAACCATTCCAGGGGCCAACCGTCATGTTGTATTTCAGGTTCATCTGGTAATGCAGGGTCCTCATGTGTAGCCGGAATCCTGTAAAAGTATTCTCGTCATAGGGAATTGAGAAAATAATTTCACTGGAGTTCTCATTGTTGGTCTTAAATGGTTCCGACAGGTCACTGGCCAGGCTGTATGGGCCGGTTATGACACTGTCGCAAAAATCACTCGCTTTCTGCCATTGAGGTGTTCCGGAATATTCCTTCGCATTCAGGTAAAGCTTTGCCAAAAGTGCAAATGCCGCATTCCTGGTCATCATGTATTTCCTGTCAGTCGTTATAAGAGTGGGAAGTGCACGTGTAACCGTTTTAACCAGGCTGTCGTAAATGGCACTCCGTTTTATTTTATAAGGCATTGCCGGTGCATTTAACGCACTGGTAAGATAGGGAGCATCCCCATAGTTATCGATCAATAAATAATAATAGAATGAACGGACCACCTCGACTTCCTTCTTTTTCGCATCCAAAGCCGGATTTTGCGGGAGGCTGTTCATCAGGTCAAGGATCTGGTTACAGGTGGTAATACCGGTCCAGAAAGCTCCCCACATCCTGTTCACACCTTCGTCATCGTTGGACCAGGTATGCCGGTGCATGTTGAGCCATTTCCCGCCGTCGTACCAGTCGGCGCCACGGGTTGGTCCGCAAAGCTCGTCGGAAGAAATTTCCTGGGCGAGGAACCACCATCCGTTATCGTCGGCCATGGGTTGCAGATTCTGGTATGTTGCAACACTCAGGCTTGCAACCTGTTCAGGTGTTTCGGGGTAAAGGTTCCCGGGAATTCTATCATAAACCTTTTCATCAAGTTTGGTACACGATAGAGTGACCGCTGCAATCGCTATAAAGATCAAATATTTAGTTTTCATAATTAACAGGTATTAAAATGTGGCTTTCAAACCAATGGTATAGGAACGGGTTTTTGGATAAACATTGTACTGATCGATACCAAAAGATAATCCTTTTATTTCCGTTTCAGGATCAACCCCGGTGTAACCCGTAATTGTAAATACATTGTTTGCTGAAATAAACATGTTGAATTTGCTGATCCATTTAATTTTTGAAACATTAAAATCATAGGAGAGCGAAATATAGTCCAGCTTCAGGAAGGATGCATTCTCCACGTAGATATCGGCAATGCTGGCCCCGGAAGTTCTTCCCTCATTGTACCAGTCGACTGCCGAAGGCACGGCATTAAGCGATGGCAGAATGTTTGGGCTGTCAAAGAACATCCGTGTAGCATTGTAAATATGATTCCCAAGCCATGCCCTGAAAGAAAAATCAAGGTTCCAGCGCTTAAAAAAAGTAAAGTTGTTTGACCATCCGAGCTCGACTTTCGGCGTCGGGGTTCCAACAATAGTTCTTTTTGCATCAGAGAGTTTATCTGTATAACCACCAGATTCAGATTCATAAATAAATAATCCATTTTTGATTCCCACATATTTGGGAAGGTAAAAGGCCCCGATATCCTGTCCCACCATAATTCCGGTGACATAATATTCCTCACCCACCATTCCCCTGCCCGATATCTGCCCCATTTTCCTCAGCGAACCGTTGACGTAGGTTCCAAGATCAAGGATCTTTGTCTGGTTGTGTGCAGCGGTCAGTGAAGTTTTCCAGGAGAGATTCTTCATATTGAGAATGTATAATTGAAGAAAGAGTTCTATCCCTTTGTTCGACAATGACCCGGAATTTGCAAAAGTGGTGAAAGCACGGTTTGGCGGAACCGGTACACTATATACACCCAGCAGGTCAGTT
>JADGPR010000008.1 GCA_017882335.1 Bacteroidales bacterium
CTTCAGATCGATGTTGCGGATCTTATTCATGACATTCTCCGGGGTTTCGATATCCGGCTGGCCAATATTGAGATGATAAACTTTAATTCCTCTTTTTTTGGCTTCTTCTGAAAAAGGAACCAGCTTCCTGATTGGGGAAGCTGGCATCATCTTTCCTTTTAATGAAATAACGGGCATAATAAGTTTTATTTTTGAAGCGGTGTCGCGCTGTTGTCGTTTGTCTTTTCAGGCACCTTATCAGCCGGTTTTGCTACTACATTGCCTTTGATGGAAAGAATCACCCTGGCAGTTTTTGCATTCGAAGTAACCGTTACCGT
This sequence comes from Bacteroidales bacterium, assembly GCA_017882335.1. Classification (GTDB taxonomy): domain Bacteria; phylum Bacteroidota; class Bacteroidia; order Bacteroidales; family FEN-979; genus FEN-979. The sequence continues at coordinate 318 of JADGPR010000008.1, forward strand.
TTTGTTGATAGGTCCAACATTGTGCGTGGCATAGGTGACTTTTATTATATCGCTTTTTCCAGGAAGAACAGGTTCCTGCGGCCATGTCGGAATAGTACACCCGCATGAGGAAACAGGTTTCTGAAGGATCAAGGGTTCTTTCCCGGTATTGGTGAATTTAAATTCGCAGGTACCGTCGCTGCCTTGAACAATAGTGCCATAATCATGAACGGTTTTGTCAAAAGAAATTTCAGGAGCATTCGGATCAGCGGGAGCGGGCTGAACATCCTGGGCTTGCAATGTAAAAACTGCAAAGATAAAAAGGACGAATGGAAAAATTATTTTTTGCATATTCTCTGGGTATTAAGGTTAATGTTCTTTTTAATGGAGCAAAATTAATAAATAATTATGTCTTAAAAGTAAATTATGATAAATTAACTTTTATAGTCAAAGAAAATGGATGATTCTGTTTTAATTTTGTGTTTTAATAAAAATTCTGATATTTGTGTCCGGGTCTTAGCATTTGGAATTGACTTTTGAGTATATTATTCCTTTCCTGAATTAGGTTCATTTTCATGAGAAAAAAATCAATCCTGAAATTATTTTCTTGTTATTTTTTGACTGGTTTGATTCTTATTTCCTGCACACATCAAGTCTCTCCATCCGGTTTTGCTGCGGGTTCAAAAAGGGGAACGGTTGGCGTATCCTCTCCTCCCTGTATCATCTACCGTACCCAGTCGGATTATTCCATGTATGTTCCGGTGACATTGTCAGCAGATAAAAGCAAAATCGTATCCTATCCCGATATAAAGGACATCTGTTTTAATGGTAAGTTGTCTGTGCCTACCCTCCTGTCCGATGGGTTTCTTCTCGATAACCGTGGCATCAGGTTACAGATCGAAAAGGAGTTGAATGTACTACTCACTTCGGATAAGCTTAACAAATGCAAGAAATTAAAGTAAATTTTCAATAATTCTTATCTTTGCAACAAAATCAACCATAATAAATTGTCAGAGTCTCTTAAGAAAATCAGTGAGTTAGACGGAAAACAGTTGTATTATAGCTTCTTGTCGGGGGCACAGCGGATCTTTGAAAACCAAAAACTGCTAAACCGGATCAATGTTTTCCCTGTTAACGATGCGGATACCGGAACCAATCTGGCATCTACGATGCGTTCCATCATGGATGCAATCATCCCTACTGATAACCTGAAAGAAACAGCGGTTGCAATGGCTGATGCTGCATTGACAGGCGCCAGGGGGAATTCAGGTATTATCTTTGCACAATTTCTTTATGGGTTTGGCAATGAGATCAAGACCGGGCAGACGATGGATATTAAATCGTTTGCGGAGAGTATGCGTAACGCAGTGAATTATGCCTACGAGGCCATTGCAAACCCGGTGGAAGGTACGATCCTGACGGTCATAAAAGACTGGGCCGAATATCTCTACGCATTAAAGGACATTATCGATGATTTTATCAAATTGCTGATCCAGGCCTATGAAAGGGCTCAGCAATCGCTGGCTGAAACCACAGCGAAACTACCGATTCTTGCACGCTCGCATGTGGTGGATGCAGGAGCAAAAGGCTTTGTAGTATTTCTTGAAGGAATCCTTGATTTCTTTACAAAAGGGGGAGAAAAACCTGTTTCCATTCCCGAACAGGTAACTGAAAATGAAAATGACGATATCGTTACCCACGATGAGATCACATTCCGATACTGTACTGAGGCCATGATCAACGCTGAAAATCTTGATAAATCCAAGATCCGCAATACCATCAAGGTCTGCGGGGATTCATTGGTTGTTGCCGGTTCCCCGAAAAAAATGCGGATCCACATTCATACCGATTTTCCTGCCGAACTTTTTTCCTACCTGCGCCGCTTCGGCAACATCACCTACCAGAAAGTGGATGATATGGTGATGCAGCATGAGATCCTGAACAACCGGAAGTCCGGAATTGCAATCCTTACAGATTCTTCCTGTGACCTGCCGAAGGAGGTACTTGACCGGTTGCAGATTCACATGGTTCCAATGAGCATCCATTTCGGCGAAACATTTTACCTCGACCGTTATACCATTCAACCCGAACAATTTTATTCACTGCTCGCAAAATCGGAACAGAACCCGACCTCTGCGCAACCCTCCATCCGTGATTTCCAGAATAAATATGAGTACCTGTGTTCTCATTATTCTTCCGTGATCGCGTTAAACCTGAGTAAGGCATTAAGTGGAACTTTCAACAGCAGTTTTCAGGCTGCAAAGGAAATTTCTGACAGGACCGGGAAAAGGATTGATGTGATCGATTCAGGAACTATAACCGGCGCTCTGGGCTTGATCATCTTACGCCTGGCCGAGGCAATTGAAAAAGGTGCCACACATGAAGAATTACTGCCTGAAATCAGGAAATGGATTAAAAAAACTCAGGTAAGGATCACTGTGACTACTTTGAAATATATCATCCGTTCCGGACGTGTCAGTGCATTCAAAAGTATTGTTGCCAGGTCACTGGACCTGAAACCTGTGATCATCATCAATGAAGAAGGGCGTACAGTACTATCTTCAAAATCATTTACCGAAAAGGCAAGCATGAAGAAGGTGATCCGGAATATTCAGCAGATCACCCAAAAGAACAAGCTCTGGGGATATGCCATCACACATGCAAACAATGCACGCACAGCCGAATGGTTCGCCGTCCAGATGGAACAGGTCACCGGACAAAAACCGGCCTTTATAGCGCCTGCATCACCGGCTCTCGGCGCAAATGCCGGACCAGGTGTGGCCTGCGTTTCTTTTATGCTGGAATAGAAGATCGTCACGCGTTACGCGTCATACGTAACGAAAACATCTACTCCCAAACTTTCCGATCCTGGTTTCGTGGTTTTTTGATATTTTAGCAGAAAATCAATCTCATGATCAACCAGCAACTCATTCATCCCGGAAGCATTGTCGTTATCGGAGGTTCAAATGATGTTCAGAAACCAGGCGGCGCGGTGTTGCGAAACCTAATCGAAGGCGGGTTCAATGGCAAACTATATGTTACTAACCTGAAGGAACCTGAAGTTCAGGGAATAAGAAGTTACAACGATCCTTCCCTTTTACCGGACGTTGATCTTGCCATCATTGCAATAGCTGCAAAATATATTCCTGATACCGTGGAACTCCTGGTCACCCAAAAAAACACCCGTGCTTTTATTATTCTTTCGGCAGGTTTTTCTGAAGAGAACCAGGAAGGAAAAGTGCTTGAGCAGAAAGTGGTGGATAGCATCAACCAGGTGAGTGGTTCATTGATTGGGCCGAATTGCATAGGCATATTGACTCCTTTCTACCACGGGGTTTTTACGAAACCCATCCCACGACTGGATCCGATGGGCTGTGATTTTATTTCCGGTTCTGGCGCTACGGCCTGTTTTATTATGGAAGCAGGGATCCCGAACGGACTAACTTTTGCCAGTGTATTCTCCGTTGGTAACAGCGCTCAGATGGGTGTGGAGGATATCCTTCAGTACCTGGATGAGACCTTTGAACCTGGGAAGAGTTCAAAAGTGAAACTTATCTATATGGAAAATTTTTCCAAACCGCAATTACTGCTGAAACATGCATCATCCCTTGTCCGGAAAGGATGCAGGATCGCAGCAGTCAAGGCCGGCTCCTCGGAAGCAGGCAGCCGTGCAGCTTCTTCGCATACGGGCGCATTGGCAAGCCCAGATGTGGCAGTGGACGCGCTTTTCAGGAAAGCAGGGATTGTTCGTTGTTATGGAAGGGAAGACCTCATCGCTGTGGCTTCTATCTTCATGCATTCGGAACTGAAAGGAAAGAACATAGGCATCATTACGCATGCAGGTGGCCCGGCAGTCATGCTTACCGATGCCCTGTCAAACGGAGGAATGAACGTTCCCCACATTGAAGGTCCTGCTGCAAAAGAATTACTATCACAACTTTTCCCTGGATCTTCGGTGGCCAACCCCATCGATTTTCTCGCCACGGGTACCGCACAGCAACTTGGAAACATAATCGATTATTGCGAAACCCGCTTTGATACGGTCGATGGAATGGCTGTGATATTCGGTACTCCCGGACTGAACAAGGTTTTCGATGTGTATTCAGTTCTGGATGAGAAGATGAAAACGGCGGTGAAGCCCATTTTTTCTATCCTTCCTTCCATTCTTACTGCTGCTCCGGAGATAGAAGATTTTATCTCCAGGGGAAGAATATTTTTCAGGGATGAAGTGGTTTTTGGAAATGCACTCGCAAGAGTTTACAATACACATCGTCCGTTTGTCGAGAAATCCCTGATCCAGGAAGTAGATCATAACCGGATCCGGAATGTCATCAACCAGGCGCAAGATGGCTTCATCTCACCGGGTGAAATCTGTGAACTATTGGATGCCAGCGGGATACGGAGAGCAGGTGAAGCTTTGGTGAATACAGTTAAAGATGCCGTGAAAGAGGCAAAAGTGCTGCGTTTCCCGGTCGTTATGAAGGTGGTCGGCCCCGTTCATAAATCGGATGTAGGCGGAGTCGTACTGAATGTTAAAGATGAAAAGGCTGTTACCCGCGAATTTGAACGGATGATTCGCATCCAGGATACGACAGCTGTCCTGATCCAACCCATGCTTTCAGGTACCGAACTATTTGTAGGGGCCAAGTACGAGCCTAAATTCGGACACATGATCCTTTGCGGATTGGGCGGAATCTTTATCGAAGTGCTGAAAGATGTTGCTGCCGGATTAACGCCACTGGGCAAGGAAGAAGCCCTCTTCATGATCAGGAACCTGAAGAGCTATAAGATCATCAAAGGTGTGCGTGGACAAAAAGGCGTAAATGAAGAACTGTTTGCAGATGTCATCCTCAAGCTTTCCGCATTGTTAAAGTCAGCACCTGAGATCATGGAACTCGATTTCAATCCCGTGCTCGGGAAAGAAGATTCCATTACCGTTGTGGATGCCAGGATCAACCTGAAAAAAATTAATGCAGGAACCCGATTTGTTGGAGGAATCCCATAGCCAGCGACGGTTTTAATGCAATCATAAAGATCACACCATAAACGGCCCCCCAGAAATGCGCATCATGGCCGATGTTATCCTTGGCTTTCCTGCTCATGTAAAATTCATAGATGATATAAAGAATTCCAAAGATCCATGCCGGAATTTCAAGCGGGACGAAAAAAAATGAGATGGGGGCCTTCGGAATTATGATTATGCTGGCAAAGATCACGGAGGATACTGCACCGGAAGCACCGACTGCATTATAAAAAACATCATTTTTATGTTTTCCGAAGGCAGGGATGATCGATAGCAACAATCCTCCTAAATAAAGAAGAATATAGTACAGAATGTATTTTTCTACAAAATACACCTTGAAGAAATGTTCTACAAGGTTTCCGAATGAGTAAAGCACCAACATATTGATCAGCAGATGAACCCATCCCGAATGCAGGAAGCCATAGGAAAAAAACCGGTACCACTGGTTGCTGTGCTTTACATCAAAAGCATTGAACTTTAACCGGTTGAATAGCTCCTCGTTGTTGAAACAAATGATCGAAGTTACAACCGTGAAAAGTATGATTCCGTAAGTGATTTCCATACTTGTAGAAAAGAAATTAAGTTATAAAGTTCATAAAGTTATAAAGTTCATAAAGTTATAAAGTTCATAAAGTTCATAAAGTGTTAAGTTTTAAGGATAAATTCCTGCAATCCCACACTCACACATCCAGCATCCAGTATCCAGCATCCAGTATCCAGCATCTTTACTTGCCAACTTTCTCAGTCTTCGGAAGCTTAGTGTAATCAATCTCCGATCCGAGCATGCTATGAGGGATCAGGAAAACAACCAGCAATACGATGGAAGCAAGAATGGGCCAGAATTTCGTTTCCCGGTTCTTATATTGAACAATAAGTGCAATAACCCAGAAAAGGAAAGCAACAATGGATTTGTTGTCGGTCAGGTCGTGACCGAAAGGCCAACCGGCCCAAAAAACATTAAAGGAAAATTTCTGAACAATTGGCCCGAGGATCAGGCCTCCGATGAGAAGGGTAACAATGGTGATCCAGGTATAAAGGAGAGTGTTTTTCCCTTTGGTGATTGCTTCAAGTCCGGTGATGGTAGAAAACAGCATCGCTAGAAAGATGATCAGGATATGGGGAAGAAGGATGTACATCGGTACATGCCCTTTATAGCGGAGAACAGCCGGTTCTTCGTTCAGTAAAACCTGTTCGTTCCCTTTGGCAAGGGTGATATGATACATCACCTTGCCGGCAATATCCTGGTGCGGCAGACTGCCAATGAGGGAGTCGCCTTTCCTCACCATTGGAGCAGTGGTCCAGCTGTCGTAACTTTTAAATCTCCTGAATTGAACTTTGCCCTTTATGGAGGTATCAGCAATTTTAAGAATAACTTTGGCATCATCCTGACCATCATAAGTCCGGATCAAATCAGCTTTTATAACCTTTTGCCCGATCTCTTTTTTCACATCCATCGGGTATGTAGGTCCCGTTCTGCGCTGATATCCGGCAATCACCACCGTGAAAATAAATGCAAAGATCCAGATCATCCAGTTTTTTAGTGTCTTGTTCATATTTCTTTAATTTTCGCTATTCGCTAGAATAATTTCACCCCTGAGGGGTTCCAAGGTTTTTTTTGTTTTTATTTCGCTATTTCGCTATTTGTCATGGCAAAGATAATTATTTCTTCACATATGAATCTTGCAAGATGTCATACATAGCCTGGTGGATTTTCGTCCGGATATTCATTTCGACGATTCTCTCATTCGATGCATCGGGATAAACCCTGTTGGAAAGGAAAATATAGCTAAGGCGGTTTTCCGGGTCTGCCCAGATATAGGTTCCTGTAAAGCCGGAATGGCCGAAACTTCTTGGTGAAGCGCTTTTACAGGAAGGTCCGTCGGTTATTGAAGTCAAGGTTGGTTTATCAAATCCCAATGCTCTTCTGTTGCCATTGGCAGGAAACTGGACACGCGTAAATTCTTTTATGGTGGAAGGAAGGAAATATTGTTTTCCCCCGTATTCCCCGTTATTCAAAAACAGCTGGAGGAGGACTGCCAGGTCGGCTGCATTTGAGAAAAGTCCGGCATGGCCTGAGACCCCGCCAAGCATAGCGGCTCCGGGGTCGTGCACATCGCCCCGGATGAGTTGTTTCCTGAAAATAGTATCATATTCCGTTGGCATGATCCGGCTTGCAGGGAAACGCTTTCGCGGGAGGAACCCAGTTGTCGACAATCCAAGCGGTTTGTAAAATGAAGAAGAAAGATAGTCTTCCATGGATTCTCCTGTTTCCTTCTCAATGATCCGGCGCAACAAATAGAACCCCATATCACTGTATTTGTAATCCCGGGTTGGCCGCAACGGGGCATCCATGATGGCCCAGTAAACCGAATCCGGGTAATCCCTGCGGATATAAAGATTTTCTGCAACCCGCAAGGGATATCCTTCAGATGGATGATGCTGATAAATTGCAGGATCAGGTCGCCCTTTATGAAGTGTTTTGAGATAAAATGGAATCCAGGCCTGCAAACCCGCCTGGTGAGTCATCACATCCCGCAAAATTAAATCCTGTTTGTTCGATCCTTTCAATTCGGGAAGATAGGTTCCCAGTTTTTCATCCAGGGAGATCTTCTTCTCCTCAACCAATTTCATAATGGCCAGGGTCGTAGCAGCCACCTTCGTCACCGAGGCCAGGTCATAGATGTCTCCATTGGTTACCTTCAGGGTATCTTCATACCTCGGATGGCCAAATGACTTATTGTAAAATACCTTTCCATCAAGAGCAAATACAATTTGACACCCGGGATAGGCTCGTTTATCGATACCCGACAGTGCAATGGAGTCGATGGTTTTTAGTTTTTCTGACGGAACACCGATCTCCTCCGGGAAAACAAATTCCAACCGGGTCACGGACGTGGAAATCCCTGTCATATAAGGAAATGAATGCGATGCTGTGACCGGCAGATGGCCCCGGGCCTTGATTGCCCCAAAGATCAGTCCGGCAGAAAGCGATTGTGATTCCGGGCAGTCCTGGTAAGATGCAACGATAGCTTCCAGGTTACCGGGATTTTTCAGGAAGGACAATACATAAGGGCTTCCGAAAACATCAAGGATGACTTTCTTGATCGCACTTAAAGTATCGATCAGCTTTAGGGCACATTCCTGTATTCCGTATTGACGGGAGATCAATCCCTGGTTGCAGTGAAGGCCGATTATGATAAGGTCATTATCTTTTAACTCTGCGATTAGTGAATCTTTCCTGTTGATGGAAAATGAAGCCGGCAGTGAAATATTCTTTACCGGTGCATAGCGTGAGATCATTTCCTGGAAGGGCTGCAAGACCGTATCTCCGATGAAGACCACCGCTATCTTTCTCCGGTCAAGGAAGTTGATAGGGATCAGCTGGTTTTCATTTTTCACAAGGGTGATGGAATTCCGGAAAATCTTTCGTGTGAGTACTTCCGAATTCACTGAGTTTATATCTTCCGGGAGATGGATCAACGAAACTGGGGTAAGATGGCTAAGCCCGGCTTTATATTTTAGATTGAGCATCGTACGGCATTTCTGATCGATCAGCTCCTGCGGGATCAGGGCGCTGTCGCGTGCTTCGCGGATAGCATTCACTGCCTTTTCCAGATTCTTTGGCAGGAGGAGAATATCATTCCCGGCCATCAGCGCTTTGACTTCTATTTCCCCGGGTTTAAAATATTTGGTGACGCCCTTCATGTCAAGGGCATCTGTTATTACAAACCCCCTGAACCCCATCTTTTCTTTCAGCAACCCGGTCACGATTTTTTTAGAAAGTGTGGCAGGGGTATTCCTGGTGGAGTCGAAGGCAGGTACAAACAGGTGGGCGATCATGATTCCATCCACACCATTATGAATCGCTTCCCGGAATGGATAGAGTTCAACGGAATCAAGCCTTTCCTGTGAGTGATGAATGACCGGTAATGTAAGGTGGGAGTCGCTGTCAGTATCTCCGTGCCCGGGAAAATGTTTCGCCGTAGTCAGAATTCCGCCCGACTGCAATCCTTTCATAAAAGCGGTACTTCTGTGTGCAACCTCTTCAGGGTTTTCCCCGAAAGACCTGAAACCGATCACAGGGTTATCGGGGTTGTTGTTGATATCGATGACAGGAGCAAAATTCATATGAATTCCCATCCTCCTGCAATCCTTTGCAACCAGTACTCCCATTTCTCTGATGAGGGAATCATCAGGGAGGGCTCCCAGGGTCATAGCCCGTGGAAAGTAAGATACGCTGTCAAGACGCATACCTAACCCGTACTCGGCGTCGATGGCGATCAATAAAGGCGTCTGCGAATGCTGCTGGACGGTATTGGTGAGTGATGCCTGCCGGCAGGGAGTTCCTTTAAAGAAACAAACGCCTCCCGGGTTCCATTTCCGGACAAGATTGGTAAGGGTGTCGTTATAAACGGAATCCCTGTCGGAGAAGGCTCGGATAATGAATAACTGTGCTATGCGCTGGTTGGTAGTGAGCGAATTAAATACGGAGTCAACCCAGGTGGAATCCGGTTTCGGAAAAACGGAGGATGCCTTTAAAGTAAGACAGGCAAGCAAAACAAGCAAAAAAACAATTCCCGAAAGGCCCCTGATTTTTTTCATTCCCGGTTTTAAATCTGCAGACCACAAAAGAAATAAAAATGAGGATTGGTTCGTTAAATCTTATCCATATTTATGAACATTTATGAAAGGCTCCGTCGAATTGTAATATTTTTGAAACGCTTTTCTTCGACTGCTTCCACAGTTTACCTGTGATCCGAAAATCAACAAAATAATCCATCTAATGCCTTCAACTACTGAACTACTGAAAATTTCCACCCAGGTCCGGCGCGATATCATCCGTATGACACATGGAGCCGCTTCGGGCCATCCCGGTGGCTCATTGGGGTGTGCTGACTTCCTCACCACCCTCTATTTTGGGATCATGAAGCCGGATCCCAAAAACTTTACCATGGATGGAACAGGGGAAGACCTCTTCTTCCTTTCGAACGGGCATCTTTCACCAGTATGGTACAGCGTGTTGGGACGTTACGGCTATTTCGATTTTCATGAGTTGGGAACCTTCCGCATGCTGAATACCCGGTTGCAGGGACATCCTTCGGTGCATGAGAAATTGCCGGGGATACGGATGGCTTCCGGATCGCTCGGACAGGGTTTGTCGGTTTCCAACGGGGCAGCATTATCCAAGAAATTGAACCAGGATCTCCATCATGTGTTTTGCCTGATGGGTGATGGCGAATTGCAGGAAGGCCAGAACTGGGAAGCTGCGATGTTTGCCGCAGCACATAAGGTGGATAACCTGATCGCGATTGTGGATGAGAATGGAAAACAGATCGACGGGCCGGTGGAGAAAGTGATCGATATGGGCGACCTGAAGGCTAAGTTTGAAGCTTTCGGATGGCTGGTAATCAGGATGAACGGAAACGATATCGCGGATATCCGCGAAAAAATGCTCCTTGCCAGGGTAGCCAGGGGGAAAGGGAAGCCGGTCATGGTACTGATGAAGACCATCATGGGATTCGGAGTCGATTTCATGCAGGACAACCACGAATGGCACGGTGTAGCACCGAATGATGAACAGACAGTGAAAGCCCTGGCGCAACTGGAAGAAACTTTAGGAGACTACTAAAAATAATTACGAATTACGAATTACGAATTATGAATTTCGCGTTACGCGTCACGAACTTATCAAGGTTTACAGTATCAAAATAACATCAGGTTGTTGAAAAAAAGTGAGTTTATATTATTGTTCCTCCTGATCATTCTTACTGGAGGATTTGGACAGGGACAAGTGGGCGAAGAAAAACCAAAGCCGCTGACCCGGATTCTTTTTGTTTTTGATGCTTCACAAAGCATGTACGGAAGGTGGCAAAGCGATACCAAATTCAACATTGCATCCCGGCTCTTTGTCAACATCCTCGACAGCCTGAAGAATGTCAAAAACCTCGAAGTTGCATTACGGGTTTACGGACACCAGAAACAATTCCCTCCGCAGGATTGCAACGATACCAAACTGGAAGTCCCGTTTGCTCCTGATAATATCGGAAGAATAAAGCATGTGCTGAAAACGATCGTACCGAAGGGAACAACCCCGATCGCCTATTCGCTCGAACAGTCGGCGAATGATTTTCCTCCCTGTGATCATTGCCGCAACATCATCATCCTGATCACTGATGGACTGGAAGAATGTAACGGTGATCCCTGCCTGGTTTCGCATGATCTCCAGAAAAAAGGAATTATCCTGAAACCATTTATCATCGGCATCGGCAGGGATTTCGCGGAATCCTTCGATTGCGTGGGCAGCTATTTTGATGCAACCAGTGAAAAGGAATTTACCAATGCTTTGAACATCGTTATCTCCCGTGCACTTAACCCAACCACCGCGCAGGTCAACCTTCTCGACCAGTATGGGAAAGCAACAGAAACCAATGTCAACATGACATTTTACGATAATGTTTCCGGAAAAGTTGAATACAATTTCATTCATTCCTTTAACAGCAAGGGATTCCCCGATACCCTCGAGATCGATCCCATGTTGACTTATGATATCGTGGTCAATACAATTCCCCCGGTGCGGAAAGATTCCGTAAAACTGACACCCGGCAAGCATAAGATCATCGGGATCGAGACCCCGCAGGGATACCTGGCATTCAAAACTAACGGTAATTCAACCATTAAATACCTTCCTGTACTGATCCGCAGGAAAGGAGACAGGGAAACGTTGAATGTCCAGCAGTTTGACCAGGTTGAAAAATACCTTACCGGCAGCTATGATGTAGAAGTGCTCTGCCTGCCCAGGATCCAGGTGAATAACGTGGTGATCGCGCAAAGCCATACGACGACGGTTGAGATACCGGTTCCCGGCATGGCGGTGATCCAGCGTACAACCAATGGGTATGGAAGTGTTTACATTGAGGATAAAGGCCAAATGACTTGGCTATACAACCTGAAGGACAATCTCCAGCAGCAGGAAAATCTTTTCCTTCAGCCGGGAAAGTACAGGGTGGTATTCCGGTCAAAATTTTCAAACCGCTCAGAATTTACTACAGAAAAGTCGTTTGTCGTGGAAGCCGGGCAAACGGTGAATGTTAAACTGTAAATGCAGCCTGCCTGCCGCAGGCAGGGAATTCAGAATGCAGGAATGTAGGATTTCAGGAAATTGATGCTGGATGCTGGATATGTGAGTGTGGGACCGGGAAATGACCCCGTAGGGGTGAAATTATTCTAGAGATGAAGGAATATACTAATACAGGATCAAAAGATACCCGCTCGGGATTCGGGGAAGCCTTACTGGAACTTGGAAAACAGAACCCGGACGTGGTGGCACTTTGTGCCGACCTTACCGGTTCAATGAAAATGGATGCCTTTGCAAAAGCATTTCCTGAACGGTTTTTCCAGGTTGGCATTGCCGAAGCAAATATGATGAGCATAGCAGCCGGAATGACGATAGGAGGGAAGATTCCCTTTACGGGTACGTTTGCCAACTTCTCAACAGGTAGGGTTTATGACCAGATCCGCCAATCCATCGCCTATTCCGAAAAGAATGTGAAGATCTGTGCCTCCCATGCCGGTGTTACACTGGGTGAGGACGGCGCCACACACCAGATCCTGGAAGATATCGGACTGATGAAGATGCTTCCGGGAATGACTGTGATCAATACCTGCGATTTCAACCAGACAAAGGCCGCAACCCTTGCCATCGCCAAACATATTGGCCCGGTTTACCTGCGTTTTGGCAGGCCGAAGGTTCCGAATTTTACGCCTGCTGATTCGGAATTTGAGATAGGGAAAGCCATCCTGCTGAATGAAGGAACCGATGTTTCAATTTTCGCTACAGGGCACCTGGTATGGAAAGCGCTGGAAGCAGGTAAAATCCTGGAAAAAAATGGGATTCACGCCGAGATCATCAACATCCATACTATCAAACCTCTGGATTGTGAGGCCATACTTGCATCCGTGTCAAAAACCGGTTGCGTTGTCACCGCTGAAGAACACATGATGAACGGCGGATTGGGTGATAGCATTGCTCAGTTACTCATTCGGGAAAACCCCTTACCCATGGAAATGATTGCCGTGAATGATCAGTTCGGTCAGAGTGGGAAACCGGAAGAACTCCTGGTAAAATACGGACTTGAAGCAGCAAACATCGTAAAGGCTGTTCAGAAAGTCATGTCAAGAAAAAAATAGAAACCGGACGGGAATCCCTGCATCCTGTCCACTGTTATATTGGAATATGCCTGCCACCATTGTTTTCTCCGTTCCTCGTCAATAACTGGGGTGCCTCTTTGTCGATAAAGAGAGGTACTGTTTCGATGGTGACGTTACTGGTATCCAATCCCAATGACCTTACTTCGGTTATCCCAAAGCGTTTCAGGATGGAATAGAGATCCATGATGAACTGTTCACGTGGGGGGAAATCAAAATCATAATTCTGGATACGGTCGATCAGTACAAAGCGGAAGTCGCTCGGGATATCGAACTTACGCAATGAATCATACCGGCTGATCAGGTTGATCTCATTGTTCCTGCTCATCTCCTCGATAACCTGCCTAAAAAACAGGTTGATCCTCGGCTGTACCTTGAACCCGATCTTGAAATCGATCTTAAATAGCACATCAGGGATTAGGTGAGTGACACGGTATTCGAGCACATGCGGCTCATCCAGGATATCGACATGGAGGAGCCAGTAAACATCGGCTCGCTTCGGTTGCTTACTTAGGATGGAATAAATAACCTTCGATTCAACATCGCTGGATTTATTGGCCTTGGTCAGGAATACCAGATTCGTGGCATATTTCGGAATGGATTCGTCTTTGCTGATGGCGGTGATGACTTCATAATAATTTTCGATCTTAATGAATTCGATGAAACTGTTCTTGATCTTCCTTCCGCTGAACCAGACATACATGACCACGAACAGGAATCCACCCAAGAGAACCGTAAACCAACCTCCATGTACAAATTTATTCAGATTGGCAACCAGGAATGAACCTTCAATGGTAAGGTACACGCAAAGTAACAGGAAAATGAGATAAACCGGGATCTTACGGTAATAAAGATAAGTGCTGAGAAGAATGGTGGTCATCAGCATGGTGACCGTAATGGATAATCCATAAGCGGCCTCCATGTTTGAGGAGCGCTGGAAGTACAGAACGACGAAAAAGCAGCAGGCATAAAGCAGCCAGTTGATGCTGGAAATGTACATCTGCCCTTTGATATTCGTCGGGTAGTTGATCTTGATCTTTGGCCAGAAATTCAGTTGAATGGCTTCGCTGATCAGGGTATATGAACCACTGATGAGCGCCTGGCTGGCTATGACAGCTGCGAGGGTTGAAATGATAATGCCGGTAACCAGGAACCAGGAGGGCATGATAGAGAAGAAAGGGTTGGTCCACTCATATACCTGGTCGGTATGGTTCAATATCCATGCTCCCTGCCCCAGGTAATTCAGTATAAGAGCTGATTTTACATAGATCCAGGTGATCCGGATGTTCTTCAGTCCGCAATGTCCCAGGTCGGAATACAAAGCTTCAGCCCCGGTGGTACACAAGAATACCGCTCCAAGCAAGACAAACCCGTGTGGTGATTTTGTGAGAAAAAGATAGGCGTATTTTGGATCCAATGCCTTGATGATCGACGGGTATTGCAGGATCTGGATCACGCCAAGCGTTCCCAGCATAAAAAACCACAGGAACATGATCGGGCCAAACGATTCGCCAACCGCTTTGGTCCCGAATTTCTGGATAAAAAACAATAGTGTGATGATAATAAGTGCAATGGGAACCACGGGTATTCTCGGGTTGATGTTGATCAGGCCTTCCACTGCAGAAACAATAGTAATGGAAGGTGTGATCACGCCATCGGCCAGCAGGAAGCATCCCCCGATGATGGCAAAAACAAATGCCCATTTTGCTCTTTTACGGATCAGGGCGAACAGGGAGAAAATCCCGCCTTCCCCTTTATTGTCGGCCCGCAGAGTGATGATGATGTACTTAACAGTGGTCTGCAACGTCAGGGTCCAGAAGATACAAGACAATCCTCCCAGGATGAAATTTGTACTGATGGTGTCGGCACCATAAATGATGGCCTTCATCACATACAATGGGGAAGTACCTATATCACCGTAAACGATACCCAGTGTAATCAGCAAACCGGCTGCGGATACAGTTGAAATATGGCTTTTGTGCATTAACCTTCTCATTCCTGTGTTTGTGTTTTTTTGCGTTCTGCAATATTTTTGATCACAGTAATGACCACGGGGAGAAGCGAAATGATGATGATCCCCAGTATAACGAGTGTGAAATTATTTTTGACATAGGGGAGATTCCCAAAGAAATATCCTCCGAACGCAAACAGGTTGACCCAAATGATGTTCCCGATGATGCTGAACGAAAAGAACCGCATGTATTTCATGGTCCCGACTCCGGCAACAAAAGGTGCAAAGGTACGTATGAATGGCATGAACCGGGCAATAATCAATGCCTTTCCTCCATGCTTCTCATAAAATGCATGCGTCTTGATCAGGTATTTCTTTTTTATCAGTCTATAGTTTTTATCATACACTTTCATCCCCAGGAACCGGCCAATGAAATAATTGGTGTTATCTCCGGAAAAAGCAGCTGTTATGAGCAGGAAAACAATAATCACGATATTCAGCGGATGGGATTCTTTGGCAGCAAATGCCCCGGCAGCAAAAAGCAACGAATCTCCAGGAAGAAATGGAGTTACCACAAGCCCGGTCTCACAAAAGATGATGAGGAAAAGGATCAGGTAGGTCCAGTTCTGATAATTATGAATCCATCCTTCCATAATGATATCAATGTGGAGGACAAAATAAATCAGTTCATTTATCAGATTCATCATCCTGTTGTGGGTTTCCTGAAAAAACGTGCAAAGTTACACTTTTAATTAAGTTCATATTCCAATGGGGAAAAAGAAGTTTTTACCTATATTTTATGATGAATGGATGGCTGTCCGAATCGCTTGGCAACTTTGCCCAATATTTTGGCAGCAACCAATATGATCAGCAAACTAAAGATCAGGGGCAACTGGAAGTTTATCTGTTGAAACATGGACAGTGAGGCGTCAGGAAATTTAGGATAAAATTAATTCTTTTTATTCAAACCACTTTTAAAACCCTTATTTTTGTCGGGAAACAAAAAAACCACCGTAAAATGCCTTCCAGCCATCATAACCAGCTGAATGAGATCGTCGAACTGATCATTGAAGCCAATCCAGGAAAACTCCTGGATATCGGAATCGGGTTTGGAAAGTATGGCTTCCTTTCACGTGAATACCTCGAACTCTGGGATCCGGATGCGGTTTATGGTTCACACAAACGGCAAATCGATGGAATCGAAGCCTTTGAACCTTACCTGACACCGCTTCACCGGCTCATCTACGACCGCATCTTCACGGGTGATGCAAAGGAAATATTGCCTGAATTAAACGATCGTTACGACCTCATCCTGATGATCGATGTTTTTGAACATTTTACATATGAAAATGGGCTGAAGGTGCTTGAAGAATGCATGCGGTGCGGAAGAAATATCCTGATCTCGGTTCCCAGGGTGATGTCGGTGCAAGATGAGGTCTATGGCAATCCATACGAAACCCACCGCTACAATTGGAAAAGGAGAGATTTTTCCGGCATCCCGGATAAATTCTTTCTTTACAATGCCGAATCAACAATCTGTTTCATCGGGGAAGACAGCCAACGCATCTGCGGGATCCTGAAAAAAAGAAAACACAGAAGAATCCTGATCCGGATATTGGAACTGACAGGACTCAAAAAACCATTGAAATACATATTTAAACATTAGAAGTCCTCCTGTTCACCTCCTTTTTATTCTTATATGCGCCTGGGCCTATCCGGCAGAATTCAATTGTATCATTTCGAAGAAAAAGCCTGTCTGAAAAGTTATTTTTGGGTAGCTTTTTTTCGCATAGCTCAAGCAACATATTATTTTGATATATTTGTTAAATATTAATCAGAACAATAACAAAAAAATGAAAATACAAATACGATCAGGATTTTATTTCCTTTTACCAATTGCCTCTCTCATCTTCTTTTTGTTACTTATTCCCCCGGGATGTAAGAACTATAACGAAGTGGATCTATATCCTCCCTGTGATACGGTCAATGTGACCTATTCTGGTGACATACAGCCGATTATTTTTGCCAACTGTTTACCCTGTCATAGCGTTGCGAATAAATTTGGCGGAGTGATACTGGCTGTTTTGGACAGTGCCAGGATACCGGCCAGGAACGGCCTGTTACTGAAAGCCGTCACACACGATCCTGGTGTGATTCCGATGCCGAAAGGTGGAGGTAAACTATCCGATTGCGATATTGCGAAAATCAGGCGCTGGATTGCCCTTGACGAACCTGCAAAATAGGTCAGATTTTCAGGTGAAAGAAATCAGTAATCATCCATCAAGATATCACATATGAAAATATTTTTACTATCATTCTGTTTAATAAATTCCTGGATTCTCTGTTCGCAGACAACAGATACTTTAAGGCATAAACGGTCAGGATCAACAATTTATACAGAAGAAACATTCAAATCTTCAAGGGTTATCCTTGGACAATCTATTGAAACACCACCTAACGGTGCATTAACAATCCTGATTTCCCACCATTTTGGGGCATTAAACACCGGGGCTTACGAGTTATTTGGACTTGACCAGGCCAGTACAAGAATTGGACTCGAATACGGGATTAATGATTTCATAGGGGTTGGAATCGGCAGAAGCACATACCGCAAAACCTTTGATGGTTATCTGAAATTCAGGGTACTGCGCCAGAGCAAGGGAAAAAGAAACATGCCGCTGTCCATTTCTGTTTTTGGGAACATGGCAGTCAATACGCTTAAACTGAGTGATCCCAAGGAAAAAGACTATTTTGATGCCAGGTTGTCCTATTGTACTGAACTGATATTGGCCCGGAAATTCGGTAAGGTTTTTTCACTTCAGATTGCATCGACGTGGGTACACAAGAACCTTGTTGCCACACCGGAGGACCATAATAACCTGTTTTCAATCGGTACCGGGATCAGTTTCAGAATCTCGGATGTGATCTCCCTGAATGGTGAGTATCATTACCTGATCTCTGGCCAGCATTTGAGTGAAGTGACCAACTCTGTTTCCATCAGTTGTGATATCAAAACCGGTCAGCATGTTTTCCAACTGTTCTTGACAAATTCACAGGGTAACTTTGAGCAGGCGTTTATTACAGAGACTGCAGGAAAATGGTATAACGGGGATATTTATTTTGGGTTTAATATTCACCGCCTCTTTACCCTAAAATATCCCAAGGTACAGAAAAAATAAAAATTTCCTCAAATCTAATTTTCAGCAGGTTCTCCCGTGGTTCATACCTGTGGTGGCTGCCCTACCACGATCCTGAAATTAAAAAACGGATGCTGTAATGTGGTCATAATACGAACCCATATTGGAAGCATCTGCTCGGTTCCCCGTGCAGTCGTGATGTCGCCAAGGTCAAGTATATTTTCATCTTTCCACCCAAAGGTGATCAATAACCCCCGGATTTTTAATTTTGCTTCAGTGTCATTGCCACCCAGGAAAACGGTATGATCTCCCGGAACCAGTGAAGGGTTGACCATCAGGTAAGCATTCATGGTTTGCAGGCTCTTTACCACCTTTGTTTCAGGAAATGCGCGCTGGATTTGTTCTCCCAATGAATCAGTATTGCTGACCGACAAGCTTGGAGGCATTCCCTTGGAAAAATCCAGGGGATTGGAAACATCGAGAAGTATCTTGTTCTTCATGTTTTCCTTCCCTGCCTGTTCAAGGGCATTGAGGGAACCCATGCCATTGGTGGCATTGACGATGAATTCGCCGAAGATTGCTGCATCTGCGAATGTGGCAATTTTAATATTTGCATGACCTGAATACCATTCGCCGAAAGCGGGTCGGCCAAACATATCTTTTCCCGTCGTTGCAAGCGCTTTTTTAACATCGCGTGTTCCCATGGTAACATCATGTTCCAGCGCTGCCAATTTTTCTGCAATAGTCTGCCCGACCACACCTGTACCTAATACTGCTATTTTCATATTTCTTGGGTTTTATATGATAAAAATTATTGATTTTAAGTTTTCACAAATATACCTTTAATAGGAGGTTTTGTCAATGAATTTTATTCGTAATACTCAACCTGATTCCCTTTTAAAGTTTTGATAACTTTTATTCATAATATTTTATGGATTTATGATTGTTTTCTGTTTTATTTTTAACAGGTTCTAAAAAGATTAACTATTTTTACCATTATTAAACATTAATTAAAAGAATTACACACTTTATGTATAACTAAAAACAAAACTTATGAAAAAGATTTACTTAATGGTATTGGCTATCTGCATGATGGCGGGTACTCTAAATGCCCAAAAAGCTTACATTCGCCTGGGTGTTGGCGGTGGTGTCGGACTCAAACAATATGAGGGTACCACGTGGGCCGATGAAACCCATACGAGTACCACCGATAATTTTGTGATTAAATCTATGGGATTGGGCAGTGGTTTTAATGCAAATCTGGCTTTCGGTTTCATGCTATCAAATTATGTTGGAATTGAGCTTGGTGTAAATGAATTCATTGGGCTTGGCAACAAAATTCATAGCTCCTCAACCACCAGCGGTTTTGATTTATCTTCGGATTCAAAACTTTCGGGGATGATGTTACAGATCGTTCCGGCTATTATTATTACTCCCGGGCTCGAAAAGGTCAATCCTTATGCAAGGTTAGGAATGAGCGTTGGCATCCTTCCGTCGGTTGTTATGAATGACAATTCAACTACTACCGGTGGTGAGTCATTAAAAGCCACATCCAGTTCTGAAACTACAATAAAACTTTCTGGTGGTATTGCGCTTGGTTTCACCGCGGCTGGTGGGATTGATTTTAATTTGAGCGAGAGACTGACATTTTTTGGTGAATTTGTTTTCAATGGGATCACCTATGCACCGGCAAAAGGGAAATTTACGAAATGTATAATTGACGAGGTTGATAAGTTACCAACGCTGACAACCAGGGATAAAGAATGGACCTTTGAAAAGAAATATGACACCGATGAACTTATTCCGGAGGGTAGCCCAGATAAAAAACCGAAAATGTCAGTCAATTTCAGTAATGTTGAACTGAATATTGGAATAAAATTCAAATTATAAGTCCACTCCAAAAAGTCGGAGCGATCAGACTAATTAATGTCCGTCTATAATTCCCCCATCTTATTAATAATCGTAAGATTTTTGATGAGGTGGGGGATATTGATACAACGAGCTGTCTCCCGACAACCCGTAATTCATAATTCGCCTGCCTGCCGGTAGGCAAGTAATTCGTAATTAATTTTCGTGACCCCGGCGGGATTCGAACCCACGACCCACAGCTTAGAAGGCTGTTGCTCTATCCAGCTGAGCTACGGGGCCAATTCTTAATAAACTCTCTTCCAATTCCACTTTTCAGATATATTTCTCTTTTCCTTTCTTCTGTTCGGGTAGAGAATGATTCAGTAAACAGTACTTTCCATGGTTTATAGAACCGGGTGGATTTGGTTTTTCCATTATTATGTTCTTTGATCCGACGTTCCAGATCAATTGTCATACCAATATATACTCTCTTATAAGTTTCACTTTCCAAGACATAGACGATGTACATAAGCAATAATTAGAAGGCTGTTGCTCCCTGCCTGCCGGCAGGCAGGGATCCAGCTGAGCTACGAGGCCTGATCTGGGCTGCAAAATTAGAAAAATTTAAGTTACTAACAAGGATAGCTGCTATTGCTGAAAATTCTAATTTTGTAACAAGGAATGAAAAAGGTACCCTGCAATGCCGGAATAAGCAACAGCTTATCTACTGCTGACTGTGAATTTAAGTAAGTTTAATATTTATCGAATGCGTTTACCTTTTAAATCTTTATTGACATGAGAATCTTGAAAGACAGGTCCGCTGCGTTGATCATCGATATGCAGGAACGGTTGTATCCGTTCATTTTTGAAAATGAAATGCTCACAAAAAATGTATCGAAACTTATTGAGGGCCTGAAAATAATCGGGGTTCCTATTTTTATCACGGAACAATATGTGAAAGGGCTGGGACCAACCATCGAACCGGTTGCAACGCTTCTTGGAAGCCATCCCCGCATTGAGAAAATGTCATTCAGCTGCTGCGACGAACCCCGCGTAATGGAAGGGATTGCCGTTACCGGAAAGGAAAACATCATCATCGCCGGCATTGAAAGCCATGTTTGCGTATTGCAAACCGTTATCGACCTCAAACGCAACGGATATCATCCCGTTATAGTGGAAGATTGTGTTTCTTCCCGCCATGAAAATGACAAGAGGATGGCCATTGAACGGATGCGTCAGGAAGGTGCAATCATAACGACCTGCGAATCCATCTTGTTTGAACTCTTACGTTATTCCGGCACAGAACAATTCAGGGGAATATCAAGACTTGTGAAATAAATTTGTAAAGTTTGTAAAGTTCATAAAGTTTAGAAAGGTTAGACATAATTATGAAGTATTGGCATTACACCATTTCGCCATTTTATATTGCGAGGAGCGAAGCGACGAAGCAATCTCCTGTAGTTATCACAAACAATTGTCATTGCGAGGAGCGCAGCGACGAAGCAACCCCCAGAGTAACTTCGCTATTTGATACCTTATGGTCATTGATGAAATAAACAATACGAACGGGACTGAGAACGATAATCCGGAACTGGAATCGGGAGAATTGCGGGGAGCGATCCATTTATCAGCTATGTACAAAGACTGGTTTCTGGATTATGCTTCCTATGTGATCCTCGAACGTGCGGTTCCGGAAGTTATGGATGGATTGAAACCGGTTCAGCGACGCATCCTCCATGCCATGAAAGAGCTGGATGATGGCCGCTACAACAAGGTGGCTAACATCATCGGTCATACCATGAAATACCATCCGCATGGAGATGCCTCCATAGGGGATGCATTGGTTCAGCTAGGACAGAAAGATCTGCTGATCGATACGCAAGGCAACTGGGGAAATGTACTCACAGGAGACAGTGCTGCTGCTCCGCGTTATATCGAAGCGAGGTTGTCGAAATTCGCCCTCGAAGTTTTATTCAACCCGAAAACAACCATCTGGAAGTCTTCATACGATGGAAGAAACAAGGAACCCCTGGCATTGCCGGCCAAGTTTCCTTTGCTGCTTGCCCAGGGCGGGGAGGGTATCGCTGTTGGACTTGCTTCCAAGATCCTGCCTCATAATTTCAATGAACTGATCGATGCTTGTATAAAAATACTGCAGGATAAAGAATTTGAATTGTATCCGGATTTTCTCACAGGCGGATTTGTGGATGTGTCAAAGTACAACGACGGCCAGCGGGGCGGGAAGATCCGCTCGCGTGCCAAGATGAGTCAGCTGGATAAAAAAACGCTGGTTATCACCGAAATTCCTTTTGGTACCACCACCAACTCCATCATTGATTCGATCCTGGCTGCCAATGATAAGGGGAAGATCAAGATCAAGAAAATCGATGACAATACCTCTCAGAATGTTGAGATCCTGATCCAACTTGTCCCAGGAGTTTCACCGGATACGACCATGGATGCCCTTTATGCCTTCACCGATTGCGAGGTTTCCATTTCTCCCAATACCTGTGTTATCGCGAACGGAAAACCAAGCTTCATGGGCGTCAGCGAGATCCTGCGGATCTCCACTGCATCGACCCTTGACTTGTTACGAAGAGAACTGGAGATCCGGAGGGATGAACTGAAAGAACAACTGCATTTTGCATCGCTCGAGAAGATCTTCATCGAAAAAGAGATCTACGAAGGGATCAAGAAATGCAAGACTGGCGAGGAGATCGACAAAGCCATCATCAGAGGATTTAAACCCTACCTCGACCTCCTGATCCGTCCGATCAACGAAGATGACCTGCATCGCTTGCGGAAGATCCCCATCGAACGCATTTCGAAATTCAATTCCGATAAAGCCGACGAAAGTATCCGTGACATCGGTATCAACATAGAAGAAGTTGAAAATCATCTCGCCCACCTTATCGATTATGCCATAGAATATTTCCGGCAAATCAAAAAGAAATATGGAAAAGGAAGAGACCGGAAGTCGGAGATCCGGAATTTCGATACCATTGAAGCCGTAAAGGTTGCGGCCGCCACCCAGCGGCTCTATGTAAACCGGGAAGAAGGATTTGCCGGTACATCGCTGCGGAAGGACGAATTTGTGACCGAATGTTCCGACATCGATGATATCATCGTCTTCCGCCAGAACGGAACTTTTGTGGTTACGAAAGTCATCGACAAAGTCTTTGTAGGGCAGGAGATCATCCACATTGCTGTCTTCAATAAAAATGATGAACGAACCGTTTACAACCTGATCTACCGTGATGGAAAGAATGGCAAGGTCAGGGTAAAGAGGTTCAATGTGATGGGCGTTACCCGAGACAAGGAATATTTTATCACCAAAGGAACGCCCGAATCAAGAGTCCTTTATTTTACGGCGAATCCGAATGGTGAAGCAGAGATTGTCAGGGTTGAACTGCGCCCGAAACCGAGGCTGAAAAAATTGAATTTCGATTTTGATTTCACAACGGTTTCGATCAAAGGGCGGGGCTCTATGGGGAACATCCTGACCCGGTATGGCGTCAGAAAAATCGAACAACGCCAGGAAGGTGTTTCAACACTGGGCTCACGGTTGATCTGGTACGATGATACCGTCAAACGGCTCAATACCGAAGAACGGGGAATCATCCTGGGCGACTTCTCCGGGCCCGACCGGATCATCACTATCATGCAATCCGGTCATTACCGGCTCACTTCATATGATCTCAGTACTCATTTCGATGAAGATATGATCCTCATTGAAAAATATAATCCTGAAAAAATATTCACTGCCATTTATGAAGATACGAAAACGAAATCGTTTTACGTTAAAAGGTTTATCATTGAAGTAACGGAACGGAAGATGGATTTTATCGGGGAAGAAGAGAAAAACAAGATTGTGTTGCTGACCGGCGATAAATATCCGAGGCTTGACATTGCTTTTGACATGAAGCTGAAGACCAAAGGTGCTGAGAAGGAAGTGATCACAGTACATGAATTCATCGGCGTTAAAGGCTTCAAGGCGAAGGGGAAAAGGATTTCTCTCCATGCTGTGAAGAAAATTGAATTCCTGGATCCTCTTCAGGTTGATGAACCTCTTCCCGACGTGCATGTTGAAGATGGAGGACAGAAAACGGAGGTCAGAGGTCGGAAGACTGAGGATCAAGAATCGAGGATAGAGAATGGAGATCGGAAAACAGAGGTTAGGAGGCAGAAGGTTGATACTGGAGAAAAGAAAATAAAAAATGAAAAATTAAAAGTGAAAGACGATTTTCGGAAAGCGAAAAGCGAACAGCGAGGAACGAAAAGCCAAAAGCGAAAAGCGAAGGGTGAGGATAAAAAAGAGGAGGATACGGGAGGTACAGTGCAGATGGAGCTTCCACTCTAGCTGGCGAGTTGGTGAGCTGGTGAGTTGTGATTTGTGGATTGCTTCGGCACGATGTGCCTCGCAATGACAAGGGGCTATTATACAAAGGAGATTGCTTCGTCGCTTAGCTCCTCGCAATGTGAAAAGCGAAAAGCGAATGGCCAAAAGCGAAAAGCGAATTATTTGACGATGACGGATAATAAGATTATAAAAGTAAGTGAAGATGTGACCTGGATCGGTGTTCTTGATCCGGATATTGTTACGTTCGACATCGTGATGGAGACCCGTTATGGAACTACCTATAATTCTTATTTTATCAACGCCGAGAAGAAAGTGGTCGTAGAGACGGTGAAAGAGCCGTTCTGGGATACTTATCTGAAAAAGCTTAAGAAAGTAGTGGATCCTGCCACCATCGACTACATCGTAATGAATCATACCGAGCCGGATCATTCCGGGTGTCTGGCAAATCTTCTGAAACTCGCTCCGCATGCAATAGTGGTGGGTTCAGGCAACGGAATACGTTACCTGAAAGAACTTCTGGGCTTTGATTTCCCGAACCTGGTCGTAAAAGACGGGCAGATACTTGACCTCGGAAACAAGAAATTGCAGTTTGTGGGTGCAGCCAACCTCCACTGGCCCGATTCCATGCTGACCTACCTCTGGGAAGATCAGCTCCTGTTTACCTGTGATGTATTTGGCGAACATTATTGCAATGCTTCGCTGTTTGATGATCTTGCAGGCGATTTCGATGATGCTTTCCGGTATTATTTTGAAGTGATCATGAAACCATACAGCAAGTTCATGATCCATGCTATAGAGAAGATCCGCCCGCTTCCGATACGGGCCATCTGTACTGGTCACGGGGTGGTTCTGCGAAAAAACTGGAGAAAATATGTGGATCTTACTGAACAGTATGCCCTGGAAGCTTTAAAAGAACCCGTCCCGAATACAGTCTTCCTGGCCTATGTTTCGGCATACCGGAATACAGGTATTATAGCCTCGGCCATAGCGGACGGCATCCGTCAGGCTGGGGCCATCGAGGTTGACCTTTGTGATATTGAAAAGATGGATCTCTCTGAAATCGAAAAGAAGCTGATCCATTCCTCATCGGTCATTCTCGGTTGTCCGACCTTCAACCAGAACATCCTCTTACCCATCTATCAGGTTTTTGCACTGGCCAACCCGATACGCGACAAAGGCAAACTGGCTGCGGCTTTTGGTTCTTATGGATGGAGCGGGGAAGGCGCCAGGCTTATTAACTCCAACCTGGCAAACCTGAAATTCAGGTTGTTTGATGAAGGCCTGATGGTGAAGTTCACCCCGCACAAGAAAACCCTTGAAAAATGTGTTGAATATGGAAAAGCCTTCGGGGTTAGACTGCTGGAAAAAGAGTAACCGGCGTTAATAATGATTTACCCATAATCTTTAAATCTGAAAATTGAATCGAAAAAAAATGTACTGCAGATTATTATTCCCGGGATTGCTGCTTCTGCTGATCTTTCCATCATGTACTATGGAGAAAAAACTGGGAATGGAATTTCTGGCCCAAACACCACAGATCAGCATCGAGGTTTATACTCCTCTAAACCTTTATAAGTTCAGTCATAAGGGGGAAAAGATCCCCGGCTTTGATTCTCTTTCCGGCCCACAGCAGGATTCAGTCTTGTATGCCAGCAGCCGTTTTATCCGTGTTGTCGATGATTCAACTTTTCTCGATAAGTATGTCAATGCCTTTATCGATGAACTCCGGGGAATAGGATTCCGGGTGTTTGTGGATAGCAATGTAGATACGATCCTAAGGACAGAGCCACAGGCCTACGTCGTGAATATGTCTCAGGTCCAGTTGGATGAATATTTCGCACCTTATGCAGATTCTGAGCCTGTTGGCGACACCGTTTTTTATAAATCCTTTGAATTAAATGCCGTGGATGTTTCTTCCTGGTTCGAGTTGAATAAATACAACGCGGTAAAACCCGTCAAAAAGGTGCTTTATTCCAGCTTTACCGCTTCAGATGGTTTTACCGGCGACTTTATCATGAATAATTTCAATATGAACCTTCAGTACCGGTACAAAATCGATTCACTGAAACTGAACGACATTTATGACCTGGCTTCCTTCTCCGGCCGGCGCGATGCTAACTACCTCTTTGATTATTTCATGAACCAGTATATCTCCTTTCAGATGCCTGAGAACATGGAAATATTGGGATACTTGCATTATACCCCTTCCCGGAAATCCTTCAATTTTACCGATGAAGAAAAATTCGAGGTGTTGAAGAACAAATAATTTCTGTGTTGCATGACACATGATGAATCCCGGTTATACAGAACAGCGCTTTTCCTTAGCCTGTTCACGATCCTCTACAATGTTCTGGAAGGAATCGTCTGCATGTATTTTGGTTATGAAGATGAAACCCTCACACTTTTTGGCTTTGGTGCTGACAGCTTTATAGAAGTTGTTTCAGGATTAGGGATTTTCCAGATGATCTTGCGGATCCGCAAGCATCCCGACACTGCAGTCAGTAAATTTGAGATCAGGGCACTCAGGATCACCGGTGTCGGTTTCCTTGCCCTGGCCTTGGGATTGATGGCCGGGATCGTCGTGAACCTGGTAGCGCAACACAAGCCTGAAAGCACCCTATGGGGAACCATCATTTCATCCATTTCCATCGTGGTTATGCTTTGGTTGGTCATCTCGAAGCGGCGTGTTGGCCGGAAACTGGATTCGAACGCCATCCTTGCAGATGCCGCCTGCAGCCAGGTTTGCATTTACATGTCGCTGGTACTGCTGGTCTCAAGTGCATTGTATCAACTCACCGGTTTTGCTTATGCCGATGTTCTGGGTTCAGCAGGACTGATCTGGTTTTCCCTGGCCGAAGGGAAGGAAGCGCTTCAAAAGGCAAAAGAGCGGAAATACTCAGCTTGTTTCTGTTCGGATGAGTCAAAATGAACTGCGGGCATAGGGCGCTACCGAGAGGTTTGCAAAATCATTGTTACAGTATTTGAAATACCCCGTGATGGCAATCATGGCTGCATTATCTGTGGAATATTCCAGCCGTGGAATAAAAACATTCCAATTAAAGTCGTCCTGAGCTTTCAGCAGAGCCGCACGCAATGAAAAATTGGCAGAAACACCGCCGGCAATAGCGATCTCACGGATACCCGTGAGGTCGGCAGCGGTTTTTACTTTCTGCAGGAGTATATCGACGATGACCGACTGAATGGATGCACAGAGATCGGCCTTGTTCTTTTCAATAAAATCAGGATCTTTTTTTAAATGATCCCGTAGAAAATAAAGGATGGAGGTCTTTAGTCCGCTGAAGCTGAAATCGAGTCCTGGAATGTTAGGCTTTGAAAAACGAAAGGCATCCGGATTTCCTTCTTTCGCGTAAGCATCTATCATTGGCCCGCCGGGATAGGGAAGTCCCATAATCTTGGCAGTCTTGTCGAAAGTTTCGCCGGCAGCATCATCGATCGTCCGGCCGATAACCTGGAAATCGAAAGGACTTTTCACTACGGTGATCTGCGTATGTCCACCTGATACCGTCAGGCAAAGGAAGGGAAAAACAGGGACGGGTTTAGAGCTGGTATCATCTCTCAGGAAATGCGCCAGGATGTGGGCCTGAAGGTGATCCACTTCAATAATGGGGATCTTCAATCCAAGGGAAAAAGATTTTGCAAAGGAAATCCCGACAAGCAGTGAACCGAGCAACCCCGGACCCCTTGTAAATGCGACGGCGGAAAGCTGATTTTTACTTATATTTGCTTCCTGTATGGCAGCCTGTATCACGGGAATGATATTCTGCAGGTGTGCCCTGGAAGCCAGTTCGGGGACCACCCCACCGAAGTTCCGGTGTACCTCTTGGTTTGCTGTTACATTTGAAAGTAGGCGATCATCCAAAGTAACAGCTGCAGCTGTATCATCACAGGAAGATTCGATGCCCAGAATGTAGATCATTGTTGTTAATTGGATGAGCTGTTCACGGATTCGAAATACAAAATTACCATAAAAAGGGTCACAAAAATATTGATTTATATCCTGGTGGTGCTGATCTCCTTTATTACCACCAGCTATCTCGTTTTACGGGATCCCTGGGTACAAACCCTGTCGGCAAGGATCGCTTCGCATTACCTGTCGGTTCATCTTCATACGGAAATCAGGATCGGGGGATTTGATCTTTCCTTCGGGCGTGGACTTACCATGGAGGACATTGTTATCCGCGACCAGCATCAGGTGGAACTCTTCTCCGCCCATAAACTCAGCATTATCCCCGGAAAATTCAGCCTGTCAAAAAAGATCCTCAATTTCAGAAAGGTATTTATCGACAAAGGACTGATCCAGCTCCTGACACACAAAGGCGACACCGTTCTAAACCTTCAGTTTATCATTGACTATTTTACTCCAAAGGCTACATTGAAACCGCCGGATACCATCGGCCCCAAATGGCATCTCTCCATAACGGCGCTTCAGCTTTCGTCAACCCGGTTTCATCTCCAGGATGAGAATAAACCGCTGGTAACGTTGGGGATGGACTATTCAAATATTGATGTTCGGAACATTAACTTCCTGATCACCGGTTTCCATCCGGATGGTGATACACTGATTGCCAGGATCGAACGGCTTTCGGCTACCGAACGCTCGGGTTTTTCGGTTCATTCCATGAGCGGTGATTTCCAGGTCAGTCCTGCTTTCCTGAAGGCGCATAACTTGAAGCTTGTGACCAATCACAGTGAACTCGACCTGACATTTGACTTTTTATATGACCGGTGGAATGATTACACCGATTTCCTGAACAAAGTACGCATCCGGGCATCTATAAATCCGTCTTATCTGGATCTCCAGGACATCGGGGCATTTGCTCCGGTAATGTATGTGATGAAAGACCGGTTTAAGATGGAAGGAAAGATAAAAGGAACAGTCAGCAATTTCAATGCAAAAGATTTCCGGTGCGCCTACGGAACCGAAACAAGGTTCTGGGGAAATATCCATGCATATGGCCTCCCAAATGTGGAAGAAACCTTCGTGGATCTCAACATAAAGGATTTTGTAACCAACAAGGAGGATATTCACTCCCTGAATCTTCCTATCGCCGATAAAAACCTGGATCTTCCGGCTTTTCTGAAGAATGCAGGAACATATAACCTGAAAGGAAATTTCACCGGTTTCTATAACGATTTTGTGGCAAATGCAAGGCTTCGTACGGATATCGGCGATCTGAAAACGGATCTTACCCTTCGAAAACACAAGGGAGTAAAAGGACTGTTCTACACCGGCGAAGCGGATATTACCAGTCTGCAGCTCGGTAAACTTTTTAAATCAAATGAATTGCTTGGACCCATATCACTCCGGGCTGATCTGAATGGCAGTGGCTTCACACTCGAGGATGCTATTGTGACGATGAATGTATGGATTGATTCTGTCAGTCTGAATAAATATACATATCGCCACATTACCATACAAGGAGGGTTGGAGGATAAGAAATTTAACGGCAGGATGAATGTGGATGATCATAACCTCAGGCTCGATTTCAACGGACTTGTGGATATGGGCGATTCCCTGCCGGCCTTCAATTTTGATTTGATGTTGAATCATGCCCAACTGTTTGCAATGAACCTGGTGAAACGGGATTCGCTGGAAGATCTTTCGGCCCATGTCAAGGTGGATTTTACCGGAAACAATATTGACAACATTGAAGGAACAATCCATATCGATAGCACACGGTACTGTGAAGGACATGATACGATCCGTATGAATCATCTTTCGCTTCTGACCTCTAGGGATGCAAAAAACAACAAATCCTACCATCTTCTTTCGGATTTTGTGGATGCCGATATTTCGGGAAACTTCTACTTCAGCGACATGATCCCCTCACTTACTTCCTTCATCACAAATTACATAGCTTCCTTTGAACTTAATGATTCACTCATCGACCACCATCCTTCCACTAACCAGCAGATCAATTATGTTGTCAAACTGAAGAAAACGGACCCCATTATGAAAGTCTTCGTCCCTTTTCTGAGGATGGCTCCCAATACCAACTTCGAAGGATATTACAATGAAAACGAAGGGATGATCGCCTTGACTGGATCTTCACCGGACATTTCCCTTTTTGGAAAACACTTTGCAGGTTGGTTTATCAAGGCTACAAGCCGGCAGGAGAATCTCAACATCCAGACGGGTTGTAGCAGGTTTTATATATTCAGGGGAGAGAAACTGGATTCTGCACTGATCATGATGGATTCGTTACACCTGGTCTCAAACCTGCATCACGACAGCATCTTTTATGACATTTCCTGGAATATGGAAAAAATACAAAGTGACCTGGGCGGATTTGTCAACCTCAAGAACAGTCCTGTTATCCAGGTCAAACTGACGCGTTTCCACACTTATATTGATCACCACTACTGGACAGTTGCGAAGGAGAATGAAGTGATCATCGACAGTTCTACGATACTGTTTCGTGATGTTGCTTTTGAGTCGGGTGAACAAAAACTGCAAGTCGACGGAAAGATCTCCAGCCTCCCGGAAGATACTTTGCGGTTGAATTTCAATAAGGTGGATATTTCCGATCTTGACTATTTCCTGGCAAATCCGCAGATCAATGTCGACGGCATCTTGAGTGGCAGCCTGAAACTGATGAATATACCACATTCCCTTACTGTCCTCTCGGATCTCAGTATCGATAGCCTCGCTTTCAATAAGGAACAATTGGGTGATGCAAAGTTCAACGTGTTTTATGACGACAAGGCGGAACGGTTTGATGTGGATTCCCGGATCTATTATACAGGGAATGCCGGAACCAACATTCCCCTTTCGCTGAAAGGAAGTTATTACCTCGGTAAGCCGGAACCTCATATGAATTTTAACCTGGCATTGAATAACCTGAACCTGAAAATGGTTGCACCCTTTGTTGCAAGTTTCATGTCAAGGCTCAGTGGTTTGGTTTCAGGAGATGTCACGATCACGGGTTCCCCGGATAGACCAAAGCTGGCCGGAAAGCTCAACCTGATGCGTACGGAATTCAAGATCAATTACCTGAACATACCTTACTCAGTGGTGGATGTAGTTACCGTTGACAGCACCGCTTTCACTTTTAACCATGTTACCATTTATGATTCACTGGGGCATAAGGCCTATCTCAGCGGAAAGATCTATCATAATTATTTTCATAGGCTTGAACTTGATCTGTCGATTGATCCCGATGATTTTTCCATATTCCGTAATACCTATGTGCAGAATAATATCTTTTACGGAACGGCGAGAGCAACAGGAAATGTCAGGATCACCGGGCCGACAGATAATATTTCGATCAATGCCAGAGCCAAGACAGGTGGCGGAACCCATGTATACATCCCGATCAGTTCTGCCGCTGATGTGGGCCAGAACGACTACATCATTTTCACAAAACACTGGAACGACTCGACCCGGAAAGAGGAACTTTTTCCCAATTCCACTCCAAAGGGTCTTTCCCTGGGGCTCGCCATCTTGGTCAATCCTTCTGCTGATGTGGAAGTCTCATTGCCCAACCAGATGGGAAATATAAAAGCCACAGGATCAGGAAACCTGACCATGGGCATGACACCCACAACAGGATTTTCACTTTCTGGTTCCTATACGATCCTGAAAGGATCTTTTCATTTCCAGATGAAGAACCTGATACCGCTGAGTTTTTCCATTGAGAATGGAAGCAGAATAACCTGGTCGGGCGACCCCGCCAATGCCAATATCAGCATGAGCGCCATCTACAAAACGAGGATTCCCCTTGGGGATCTGGCCAGCGAAGAAGACAAGTTCCAGCGGATCCCGGTTGAATGCATTATCAGGCTTTCAGGCCAACTCACGAATCCGGCTATCTCTTTCGGGCTGAACCTCCCGAATGCTGATGAGAAGGTAAAATCAATAGTTTATGGTGCTATCGATACGGTCAATTCTGCAGAAATGACCCAGCAGATTTTCAGTATACTGGTTCTGGGTCAGTTTAGATCCTACAAGGGAAATTCAATGGGAGGCATCGATGTAGGCTCCACATCCTTGTCAATCATTATGAGTCAGTTCAATTCCCTGCTTTCAAAGTGGTCGAAAGATGTAGACATCGGGGTAAATTACCGTCGTTCCTCATACACTCCCGGGCAGGAGATCGACCTTGCCGTTTCCACTCAGCTATTTAATGAGCGGCTTCTGATCGATGGTCTTTTCGGGGTGAATTCACTAAACCCCACTTCTACCGTTCAGAATACAAGTACAATCGTGGGCGATATTAAACTTGAATACATCCTGACCAATAACAGGAGATGGAGGACCCGGGCGTTTAACCGCACCAATACGATAGGCCTGCTGGATAATAATGCGCTCTATACTCAGGGAGTTGGCCTTTCTTACCAACGGGATTTCAGCTATTGGCATGAATTTTTTAAAAGTGATAAAAGTATAAGAAATAAAAAACCGGCAAAAATAAAATCAAAATAATTATGCCGGGGATGCAATCAACTGAAACCTTACCCTGCAACTGACGAAGAGGTAAGGAGAAGGAATAAAATCGAAATCGTTTTGTCGTTCACGGTCTACAAATCATCTGCAGGTTCAGGTAAGACTTTCACGCTGGTGAAGGAATACCTCCGATTGATATTGCCTGAACCGGATCAGTTCCGGCATATCCTGGCCATCACATTTACGAATAAGGCAGCCAATGAGATGAAGGAACGTGTCCTCGGCAGCCTGAAGGAATTGGCCGGTAAGCCGGACGAAAGAAGCGATTCTACCATCAAAAACCTGCTGCCTGCGCTGATCAGAGAAACCGAACTCACGGAGGCAGAAATTCAAAGGAAAGCCGGTGAGGCATTACGGCTGATCCTGCACGACTATTCGGACTTTACCATTGGGACCATCGACAGCTTTTCACACCGGATCATCCGGACCTTCGCACATGATTTTGGGTTACCAGTGAACTTTAGTGTTGATGTCGACAGTGATGAATTATTGACCACCGCTGTAGATCTTTTGATCGATAAGGTAGGCGCGGATGAAGGGCTGACGAACCTGCTGGTCAGGTTTATTGAGAACAGGATGGATGATGAACAGGATTGGAACATTGACCGCATCCTGTTGAATTTTGCGAGGATTCTGCTGGATGAAGAAGGGAATCAGCAGCTTGTAAAATTAAAGGATCTGACACTGGATGATTTTTCCAGGATCGCTACCAGCTTGAAAAAACAAACGAGGGTTTTTGAGCAGAATATCAGCTCCCTTGCCGGTAAAGCTACGACGTTAATAAATTCTTCGAACTTGCCGGCTACTTCGTTTTTCCAAGGAAGATCCGGCATATCGCGTTACTTCGGGAAGCTGTCGAATGGCGACCTGGATTCCATTGAGCCAAACACCTATGTGAGAAAAACCATCGATGAGGACAAATGGACCAGCGGGAGTGCAAGCGCATCTGAGAAGGACGCGATCCAATCTCTCAAGCCTGAACTGACTGCAATTTATGAGAAGATCCATTATAACTACGAGGAAGGGAAAAACCTGTATCATCTTTCGCTGGCTGTCCTGAAAACCCTTTTCCCGATGGCGGTCCTGAATGTGATCGGGCAACTGCTCGACGGGTTTAAGAAGCAAAATAATATTGTCCACATATCTGAATTCAACCAGCGTATTTCGCGGTTCATCCTGCATGAGCCGGTTCCCTTCATCTACGAGCGGCTGGGTGAAAAATTCAACCATATCCTGATCGATGAATTCCAGGATACCTCCATCCTTCAATGGCACAATCTGCTCCCACTGGTGGAAAACTCACTCTCCAACGGGTATTTCAACCTCGTGGTAGGAGACGGGAAGCAGGCCATTTACCGCTGGAGAAATGGCGATGTAAGACAGTTTGCAGATCTTCCGGCCATTCCCGGAAGTGGGTTGAACCGGTCACTTCATGAAAGTGAAAAGATTTTGACAGATCATTTCAAAAATGAATTGCTTGATACGAATTTCAGGTCAAAAAAGGAGATCGTTGAATTTAATAACACATTCTTCTCCCGGCTAAAGACATTGTTAACACCATATAACCAGCTGGTCTACGACAGCCTTGAACAAAAAGCAAAGACAGGTTCTGACGGTGGCTACGTCCGCATTGAATTTACCGACCGTGAAATGAAAGGTGCGCAATTCCGCGAATACATGGGAACACGCATCCTGGAAACCATCCGTGAACAGGAAGCAGCAGGTTACCGAAAACAGAATATCGCCATTCTTTGTAGGAGAAATAAAGAAGGAAGTGAGATCGCCCGTTTCCTCCTGGGCCATGGTATCGACGTGATCTCCGCTGAATCACTGATGCTCATGCACTCGCCTGAAGTCAACTTCCTGACAGGGTTTGTCCGTTTGTTGTATGGCTCGAACAATGTTATCCTGATTGCCGAATTGATTACCTACCTGTATGGCAAAGGAAAACTTCCGGCTCCCGGACTTCATGAATTGCTGGTAAGGATCCCCGCAAAACCCGGAAAGGATTTTATCTTCCGGCTTTTAAAGGAAAATAATATCCTAGTTTATCCCGACAGGCTGAGGACGCGGCCTGTATACGATGCCATTGAGGAACTTATACGCGTGTTCTACCCGGGCGCCAACGCCGACCCTTACCTCCAATTCTTTCTGGATACCGTTCTGAAATATTCAAGGAAACATTCTTCCAGTGCAGTGGATCTCCTTGAATGGTGGGATGAACACAAGGATTCGTTTTCCATCATCATGCCCGATGGTATGAATGCGGTTCGCATCATGAGCATGCACAAAGCCAAGGGACTGCAGTTCCCGGTGGTGATCCTTCCGTTTTTTGGGGAAAAGAAAATGCTAACCAAAAGATTCCTCTGGGTGGATCTTCCGAAAGCAGGATTCCATGGGCTTCCGGCAGCTATGCTTGAAACCGGAGGATCCATAGGTAAAACGGAATTCAGCGAAAGATCAGCGGAGGAAAAAGATAAAACCTTGCTGGATTCCATCAACCTGCTCTATGTTGCGATGACACGCCCGGAAGAAAGATTGTTCGTATTTTCTCCAGCTCCACCGGCCAAACCTGCAGCCATAGATACTGTGCCGACATTCTTTTTTTACTACCTGCAACAATCGGATTTGTGGTCGGACGAAAAAGGAGTTTATGAATTTGGAACGGCTTCTCCGCATAAAGCGATGGAGAATGACAAAACGATTTTCAAAAGGTCATTGTCGTCCATGATCAGCAGCGACTGGCGCAAAAAAGTGCTGATCCGGACCAGCGCACCCGAATCCTGGGACATCGCTGATCCTCAGAAAAACTTCCAGTGGGGAAACCTGGTTCATACCGCTTTTTCGAGGATCCTGAGAGCAGGAGATGAGGAAAATGTGCTCCTGAAGATGAACGATGAAGGGATGATCGATCGAAAGCAAATGGAGCAATTGCTTTCAAAGATCCGTATATTACTTGCTGATCCATTGATCCGCCCGTTTTTTCTTCAGGACAATAAAATCCGGGTCGAAGCTGAGATCCTGCGTGAAAGCGGGCATGTTTACAGGCCCGACCGGGTTATCATCCGGGAGAAAGAGGCGATTGTACTGGATTTTAAAACTGGGAAACCTAAAGAAGAGCAGGAAAAACAGATCGGACTTTATGGCAAATTGCTGAATGAACTGGGCTATCCAAATGTGAAGAAATATCTTGTATTTATTGAACCGGAGATAAATGTTGTTGAAGTTGAATGAAAAATGAAGAAAGCATAATGAAAAATGAAGAATTGAAAATAGTGGAGTTGTATCATTCCTGGGCGGGAATTGAGCCGGAAAGCATAACGTTTCTTCCCGGTTCCGGTTCTTACCGGAAGTATTACCGTTTGGAAGGGAAACGAAATTCTGTGATCGGGGTATTTAATGAAGACCAGAAAGAAAATGATGCCTTCATCTCCTTCTCACAAAAATTCCACAAGCATAAGTTGCCGGTTCCTTTGGTATACTCAACGGATTCATCCGGACAGTTCTACCTGCTCAGCGATCTGGGCGATCTGACTTTATTCAGTTACCTTTCCGGGAACCGCTCCGGAGCTGAAGACTTCCCTGAAGAAATGATCGGCATATACCGGAAAGTGATCGGCTTCTTGCCCTTATTTCAGGTGGTCGCAGGAAAGGAAATAGATTATTCAAGATGTTATCCCCGGCAGAAGTTCGACATTCAGTCGATGATGTGGGACCTGAATTATTTTAAATACTATTTCCTGAAGTTGGCGAAGGTCCCGTTTGACGAACAGAAACTTGAGGATGATTTTCAAACCCTGGTACAATTCCTTCTGGGCGCTGGCGCTGATCATTTTATGTACCGTGATTTTCAATCGAGGAATATCATGCTGGTAAAAGGAGAACCATGGTTCATTGATTACCAGGGTGGCAGGAAAGGTCCATTGCAGTATGATATCGCTTCCTTGTTGTACGATGCAAAAGCATCAATCCCTGAACCTGTAAGAGAACTTTTATTGGACTATTATCTGGATGTTTTGGAGAACTATTTTCCCGTCGACCGGAAATCCTTTCGTAAATATTATTCAGGGTTTGTCCTGATCCGCATCCTCCAGGCCTTGGGAGCCTATGGTTTCCGCGGATTTTATGAAAATAAGCCCCATTTCCTGAAAAGCATACCTTTTGCCATAGCGAATTTGCAGAATTTATTGGACACAAAGTCCCTTCCTGTGCCCTTGCCAATGCTCAGAGAAGTTTTGGAGAAGCTTATCGTAAACCCGTCATTTCGTTCTTACAATGAAACGAGCAACCAGCTGACGGTTAAAGTCTCAAGTTTTTCGTATAAAACAGGGATCCCAGCCGATGACAGTGGAAACGGAGGCGGATTCGTATTTGATTGCCGCGCTTTGCCTAATCCCGGCAGGTTTGAGGAATACCGTTCGTTCACAGGAAATGATCAGGTTGTTATTGCTTTCCTGGAAAAGGAACCGGAGGTCGGGGAGTTCCTGAACCATGCCTGTTCATTGGTGGATCAGAGCATCAGAAGGTACATTGAACGGGGATTTACCGGGCTAACCGTCAGTTTCGGTTGTACCGGCGGCCAGCATCGCTCGGTCTATTGCGCCTGTGAACTGGCCAAACACATACGTTCAAAGTTTGGAGTAACAATCGACCTTCACCATACGGAGTTGAATAAATAATCTATTGAAGACGTGAACCCGAAACAAACTATTCCAACCAAAGCGATGATACTTGCCGCCGGCTTGGGAACACGGCTACGGCCCATTACCAATACCATGCCGAAAGCCCTGGTTAAGATTGGTGGCCGTACCCTGCTTGAAGGCGCTATCCGTCATCTTTCGGATTATGGAGTGAAGGAGATCGTAATAAATGTTCACCATTTCGCAGACCAGGTCATTCAGTATCTAAATCAGAACAGAAATTTCGGTTTGAATATTATCATCTCCGATGAAAGGGATCAACTGCTCGATACCGGTGGCGGGTTAACAAAAGTTTCCTGGTTCTTTACCGGTGGAAAGCCCTTTTTTGTCCGGAATGTGGATATCGTCTCCGACCTGGATCTTCACAACATGATGGAACAACACCTGAAATCGCGTGCACTCGCAACGCTGGCAGTCCGGAACAGGAAGACCTCCCGCTATTTTCTTTTTGATCTGGATCATCGCCTTTGCGGTTGGACGAACCTGAAGACAGGGGAGAATATCCTGTCTATTGAATCTAAAATGAATCTGGAAATGCTCGCCTTCAGTGGCATCCAGGTCCTCAGCCCGGAAATTTTTACCCTGATCACCGAAGAAGGAAAATTTTCCCTTACCAGCCTCTATCTTCGTTTGGCAAAAGATCACTTTATTAAGGGATTCCGGGATAGAGGGTCTATTTGGAGAGATGTTGGGAAATCAATTGGAGAAATTGATTAAAATTAAAGTTTCTTAATTCGTACTATCCTTTTATCCTCCAATATTATGAAATAAGTTGTGATTGTTGATCTTCCCTTTTTCCGGTTTTGTAGTTATCGCGCTGAGCATGGCTTCCCGGATCCCCAGATCACGGATGCTGTATTCGAGATTGGCGAACAGGCAGGGTTTGATCATTCCGTTTGCTGTTAACCTCAATCGGTTACAGTTTCTGCAGTTCCCTCCGTCACCGCCTTCCACCAGCGTAAAACAGCCGGTATCAAGATCCATTTCGTGAATAAACCTGACTTCAAGGCCATTTTGCCGGCAAAAGTTCCCGACTTCAATTGCATCAGGTTCAAGGGAAGAATTTTTAACAACACAATTTATCTTGATGGGTAAAATACCGGCTTCTTTCGCAGCATGAATCCCGGAAAAGACTTTTTCCAGTTCACCACCACGTGTGATCTGCCGGTATTTCTCAGGATTGATGGTATCAAGGCTGATGTTCACCCTATGAAGCCCGGCTCTTGAAAGATCTGAAGCAAATTGATCAAGAAGGATCCCGTTCGTAGTCATGCCAAAGTCGGTGATCCCTTTTAGTTGAGCGATCATTTCCACGAAGCCGACCACGCCTTTTCTCACAAGCGGTTCGCCTCCCGTGATCCTCACCTTGGTGATCCCAAGACGGATCCCTTCACGGATCACCTCAAGAATTTCTTCATACGAGATGATCTCCGAATGATCCATCAACCGGATGCCTTCTTCGGGCATGCAGTATACGCACCTCAGATTGCACCGGTCTGTAATAGAGACCCTGAGATAGCTGATGGAACGGTTAAATGGATCGAACATCTGCAATTTCTCCTTTTACCAATTCTGTTTTTCCGATTTCGATCGTGATAATCCCGTGAGCCTGTGTATAGGCATTGATGTGTGCCGAACCATGATATTCCACCGGGAAAACCAACCCGTTTTCAATTCTGACGGGGATCAGAGATTTCCGTTCGGATTTTTCTCTTTTAAAGTTTGTTCCTAAAGGCAAATGAAGCATCTCCGGTTCTTCCAGGCATCCCATCATCCTGAGCAGGAAAGGTTTTACAAGGACTTCGAAAAGCACAAATGACGAAACAGGGTTTCCCGGCAATCCGAAAATAAATTGATTTCCCCGTTTCCCGAAAACGGTAGGCCTGCCGGGCTGGATGGCAACACTTTTAAAGAGGATATCAATATTCAATTTTTCCATTGCCTTCGGAACATAATCAAAATCACCCATTGAAACACCCCCGGTAAGGAGAACTACATCATTACGGTCGAGTGAATCTGACAACTTAACCGACAAGGCAATCTCATTGTCGGCAGCAATCCCTCCGTATTGAGGATGAGCGCCTGCAGTGGAAACCTGTGCGATTAACTGGTAAGCATTGGTATTCCTTATTTTTGAAGGTGAGGGGAGATGTTGCGGCTCCACCAGTTCATCTCCGGTTGACAGGATTCCAACATGAATCTGTTTTGATACCTTCGGATTAACAGCTCCTGTAATAGCCAGTACTGAAATGTGTTGGGGCTTTATAAGAATTCCTTTCGAGAGGACCTTATCGCCTGCTTTTATGTCTTCACCCTGGTAACAGATGTTCAGGGATTCCAGTCTTTTGGTTGTTCGCATCATCCCATTATCCAGGATCTGTGTGTCTTCAACCATTACCACACAATCCGATCCTTCCGGGAGCATGGCTCCGGTCATAATCCGGGAACATTTTCCTTTGCTGATCGTGAATTCAGGGGTTTTCCCTGCCGGAATGGTTTCGATTATCTCAAGGTCATGGTCAATATCTGCCATCCTGCCGGCAAACCCATCTACTGCGGATTTATTAAAAGGAGGAATATCGATATCGGATAAGATATCTTCCGCAAGAATTCGGCCAAGGCTATCCATGATGTTAACCCGTTCTGATGGGAAAACGGTAACATGATTCATTACGATCCGGTAAGCTTCCTCAAAGGAAATCATATTAAATTATGAATTATGAATTATAACTTCTGACTTCTGACTTCTGACTTCTGACTTCTGACTTCTGATTACAAAGTTACGATTTATGCCGGGATGAACCTGACCGCAGTGGCTTTGAAATGGAGCCAGATCTTCTTTCCTTCCTTGAGTTTAAGATGTGCCAGCGATTCAGCCGTGATCAGCGCGTGAAGCGTGATCCCTGCATCAACAACGACATCAATACCCCTTACTCCGGGAATGATCTCGGTGATGGTTCCCTCGAAATTATTTGTTGCACTCGAATCAAAAGATTCAATGGAAAGGATGATATCTTCACCCCTGATCAGGATAAAACCCTCAGGCCCGGTATCAGGCGGGAGCAGCCTGACGGCAATGGTTTTATCTACAATGGCAACGCTGTTATTATTCTCACTGGCTAACCGTGCCTTGAAAAAATTCCTGGCTCCGACAAAATGTGCAACAAACTCTGATTTTGGATTCCGGAACACCTTTTCCGGTGTGCCTTCCTGGATAATGGATCCATCATGAATTACCGCAATTCTGTTACCGAGTGAAAGGGCTTCTTCATAATCATGCGTCACATGAAGGATCGTTTGTCCCTGACGGTGGATATTCCTTAATTGGCTTCGGAGGTCTGATTTAATGCGGGTATCGAGCGAAGCAAGGGGTTCGTCGAGCAACAGAACCTTAGGTTGCTGGATCAGCGTCCGGGCCAGGGCAACC
This sequence comes from Bacteroidales bacterium, assembly GCA_017882335.1. Lineage (GTDB taxonomy): Bacteria > Bacteroidota > Bacteroidia > Bacteroidales > FEN-979 > FEN-979. The sequence continues at coordinate 41,415 of JADGPR010000008.1, forward strand.
CGTTGCATCTCCCCGCCCGAAAGGGTGGAAGGCCTCCTGTCAAGAAGTCCTGAGATACTCAATTGTTCTGCAATCAGGTGAACCCTCTCTTTTTTTTCTTCACGACTTACTTTCCGGGCGTGCAGGGAATAGGCGATGTTTTCGTAAACAGTCATGTGTGGGAAAACAGCATGGTCCTGGAATACCAACCCGATTCCCCGGTTCTGGATCTTGTGATGGGTAATGTCGTTGCCTTCCATTATTATGTATCCGCTTTCGGGATGAACCAGCCCGGCTATGGTTTCCAGTAACATCGATTTACCTGCGCCAGACTCGCCCAACAGAATGAAATAATCACCCTGTTCAACCGAGAAAGAGACATCCTTCAAACAGAAATTCAAAAATCGCTTTGAAATATTTTTAAGTTCTAGAATAATGTCACCCCTGCGGGGTTCAAGGGTATTTTTTATTTTTTTTTTCACCATTTTGCTAGAATAATGTCACCCCTGTGGGGTTCAAAGGTATTTTTTATTTTATTTTTCACCATTTCGCTAGAATAATGTCACTCCTGTGGGGTTCAAGGGTATTTTTTATTTTTTTTTCACCATTTCGCTAGAATAATGTCACCCCTACGGGGTTTATAGGTATTTTTTATTTTTTTTCGCTATTTCGCTACTTCGCTATTTTTCTCTTTCGCAAGCCATCTCAGCATGATAAACAATGTCAGGGAAATCAGGATGAATAAAACAGAAACAGGCCGTGCATATTTCAATCCGAAAGCCCCAAACCGTTCATAGATCAGCACCGGTGTAATCATGGGGTGATAAGCAACGACGATAACGGCACCGAATTCACTCATTCCGCGTGCAAACATGAGGATCAGGCCTGAAACAACATTTCTCCAGGCCAATGGCAGGGAGATGGTGAAGAAAACCCTGGCCGGTGTTGCACCCAGCGTAAGTGCTGCCTTTTCAGTACGTTCCGGAACACCGGCAAAACCGTCACGGGCAGCATTTATAAGGTATGGAATGCTCACAAACGCCATAGCAATGGCGATCCCGGCAGGATTCCCGATAAAATTCAGGCCGATAGCCGAACCCATTTTACCCAATACGGTGTCCCTGGAAACGAACCCAAGGATCGCGATCCCGGCTGCAGAATGAGGAATCACAATGGGAAGGTCAATAATGCCTGTAACCAACTTTTTGAGGGGGAATTTTTTTCTTGCCAGGAGATAAGCGAGTGGAATGGCAGCCAATGCAAATAACGAAGTAGCCGCCATCGAGGTCCAGATGGTCAGCCAGATACTGCCGGTGACTTCTTTGTCTTTTGCTGTCTCAAACAAACTCTGCGGACTGGTCTTGAAGAACATCCCCAGCAAAGGGGCCAGTATGAAAAGCAGGACCAGCGACCCGAGGAGGATGAAGACCAATTGTATGGGTTGATAGCGTTTCAATTTTTGGTATTTGGTATTAGGTTTTAGGTATTAAAATTTCGTGACGATTTACGCGTTACGCGAAAAGAATTTTCGCTATTTCCCTTCTTTTGCAAATGCTTTCAGCTCTTTCGGAAGTTTATCGTAATTCTTTGTTGGCATGGGCAGAACCGATGATTGTCCATTCTTCTCCATGATTTTCATCCCCTTTTCTTTGGAAAGAAGGAACTGCAGAAACGCAATAGCTGCCGGTTTATTCGGTGCATCGCGCAACATCGTTACACCATAAACCATGGGTTCCCCTTTCACGGTTTCTTTCTTTCCCGGTTCTTTTCCGTTGATCTCTGTAACGGCTTTGGCATATAGTGCGGCAAAACCCATGTTTTTCAGGTTGATCTCATCGGGCAGAGTAATGTATTTCAGGTTATGTTGAATAGCGACCGAGCGGTAAAGAAAGATATAATCGATGCTGCCTGATTCCAGTAATGCAAGCAGGTCAACTTCTTTCGGCCGGATGTAGTTCTGATCCTTGCCGGAAATCATTTTTGCAAGTCCCGGTTTTTTATAAAATTTCTCTGCCAGTTGAAGTGACATGACGGTACGATAGCCGCAGGGATCGGCATTGGGATCAGCACGGCCAAAAGCAACTTCATTTTTCATCAGGAGTTCATACCAGTTTTTCGAATTAATCTGGCCGGCAAGTCGAGATTTTTCCTGGTAGACGATTGAGAGTTCATTACTGACAAACTTGATGTTCCAGTCTGCATATTTCGGGATCAGCATGTTATCAATCACTCCATAATCGGATGATGCCAGAATATCGCATGGACGATTGAGATCGGTGATTTTCCGGGCAGAAGCCACACTGCCAGCCGATTCCATCAGGATCTTCACATTCGGATACAATTTATTGAATTCAGCAGCAATTTCCTTAAAAGGAACCGAAAGACTTCCAGCATGAAAAATGATCAGATCACCTGAAATAGCATCGTTTTTTTTCTGACTGAATATAGAAATGGACATTAATGCTGCCGTAATAAGTAGAAAATATTTCTTCGTCATAACTAAAGATTATCGTAGACATTATTATTCTGCATTCTGATTTCTGAATTCTTAATTCTGAATTATTCCAAGTCCTGGATGAATTTCTCAAATCCTTCCTGAATAACAGAATCCACCGCTGCATGAAAATGGTCGAAAGCCTGTACCAGTTTTTTCCCTTCAGGTGTGAGCATAGTGCGGCCTCCGTCACTTCCGCCCCGTTGTTTTTCCAGAAGCGGGAATCCGAAGAATTGCTCGATCTTTTTCAGGTTACCCCATGTTCTGCGATAAGTGTATCCGAGCTCATCACAAGCAGCTTTTATGGATCCTTTTTCTTCGATCAGTTTCAGTATCTGCCATTTTCCATCGCCAAGGATCCCCTTTTCATCTTTATCAGACATCCATATCTTGTAATGAAGGTGGATGCTCGATAAGCGGTTAGTGAATGTTTTTTCCATAGGTTACAATGTTTACGCAAAATTAGTTTTTTTTCGATATGTCGGTATCAACATATCGAAAAAAATATCTATAAAATAGAAGCGTTCTAAATAATTTGTACATTTGCATACAAAAAGTTTGAATTTATGAACAATGCAATTTTTAACATGGAACGCCCGGTCAATGAACACGCGATGGATTATGCTCCGGGTTGTAAAGAAAGAAAAGCGCTGAATTCAGAACTCACCCGTATGAGCAATGAAGTGATAGACATTCCGCTGATCATCGATGGGAAGGAAGTCAGGACCGGCGATACCGGGAAGATTGCGATGCCTCATGATCACCAGCATGTGCTTGCCAATTATCATAAGGCAGGAGAGAAGGAGGTGAAAATGGCCATTAATGCAGCCCTGAAAGCCCACACGGAATGGTCATCCTTTTCCTGGGTCGAACGGGTCTCCATCAACCTGAAGATAGCCGAGCTGGTGGCAAAAAAATACCGGTTTGTAATGAATGCCGCTACCATGCTGGGACAAGGAAAGAACGCATACCAGGCTGAGATTGACGCAGCCTGTGAGACCATCGATTTTCTCAGGTACAATGCCTGGTTCACTTCTGAAATATATAAGCTTCAACCCAATTCACAATCGGGTGTAATCAACCGCACGGAATACCGGCCATTGGAAGGATTCATCTTTACGGTTTCTCCGTTTAATTTCACTGCCATCGGCTCGAACCTGAACCTGGCTCCCGTGGTGATGGGAAATACGGTGGTCTGGAAACCCTCCTCCACAAGCCTGTTATCAAATTACTATCTTATGAAGATTTACAAAGAAGCCGGTGTTCCAGACGGGGTGATCAATTTCTTACCGGGATCAGGGAGCCTGATCAGCAAAACAGTTTTAGAACACAGGGATTTTACCGGGATTCATTTTACCGGATCAACCGGGACCTTTAACGGGATTTGGAAGACCATCACAGAAAACATCAGGACTTACAAATCATATCCAAGGATCGTTGGTGAAACTGGCGGGAAAGACTTCATCTTTGTACATTCTTCCGCCGATCCTCAGGAAGTAGCCGTTGCCATAGTGAGAGGCGCTTTTGAATACCAGGGGCAAAAATGTTCGGCTGCTTCCCGTGCTTATATCCCGGAATCATTATGGACTGATATTAAAAACCGGATGGGCGAAATGATCTCACGGATCACAGTAGGGGATGTCAACGAGTTCAGCCATTTTATGAATGCAGTCATTGATGAAAAGTCGTTTGATAACATCATGGGAACCATCGGCTATGCAAAAAAATCGAACGATGCGGAAGTGATCTTTGGCGGAAATGGCGAAAAATCGAAAGGATATTTTATTGAACCAACTGTGATTCTCACAAAAGATCCCCATTTCAAAACGATGGAAGAAGAGATCTTTGGTCCGGTAATGACCATCTATGTTTATAAGGATAAGGATTTTGAAGCTACCCTGAAGATCTGTGACCAGACTTCACCCTATGCCTTGACCGGATCCGTCTTTGCAAAAGACAGGGAAGCCCTGAACCATGCCTGTCGTATCCTGCGGTATGCTGCCGGAAACATGTACTTCAATGATAAGCCATCCGGTGCGGTTGTGGGACAACAGCCTTTCGGCGGTGCGAGAGGTTCAGGTACCAATGATAAATCAGGGAGTTTTCTGAACCTGTTACGCTGGACAAGCCCGAGGACGATCAAAGAAACCCTGATCCCTCCTACAGAATTTACTTATCCGTTCATGAAGGAAGACCGCTGTCACTGATCGTGACGCGTGACGCGTGACGCGGAAAAGATGAATGAAGCTTCAAATTTATTCCTGGAACAGTGCAACGGTTTCAATCAATTCCGGAAGATCCATGCCGATATTTTTCAGGTGTTCGATCTTCGGAACGCCATTCTTATTCCATCCGCGACGCTCATAAACGGCATCAAGCAACTGCTCATACTGATCTTCCCGGTATGTGCGGAGGACTGCCATCTTCTCTTCGGTTGACTTCCCGGAAGGATCAAACGCTACTTTTTCCAGCAGCTGTTTGTCATAACGTTCAGCGCGGGATTCATACTCTTCTTTCGTCACCGGTCCGCAGGCACGGTAGGGTTGTGCATCATGCTTACGCATACCATAGCCCCTGCGCAGGTTGAAAATCCGCTGAAAATTATAAACCCGTTCTGATTGCCTTAAAAGTTCAGTCTTATCGATATTCTGGCCGGTAACAGCATTAAATATGGTTACGTAATTGTCAACGTGCTCCGGCACTTTTGCGGGTTCGGAAGATTGGGGATTGTCTTCAGGTTCGACATCATTCCAAGGCAGTTTGCAGAATCCTGCCAATCCAAACCAGGTACGGAACATCGGGAAGTAATGCAGGGCTTCGGCTTTCTTTTCAAAGGTGGGGATCTGGTTGTTCACCATATCCATGAAGATCAACCATGCTTCGTCGTGCTGCGGTCCTTTGTTTGTCATTGCATACCCTCCCTGCTGTGCAAGGGATTCTTTGGAAACATACTGCGAATATTCCAGTCCTTTGTTTTCCATTCCGATGTCCTGCATGAACTTCGGGTCTCCCCAGCCATTCTTTGCAAAAATTTCTTTCATCTTTCTGACTCCCTGTCCGGCGATGGGACCAAAGCCTTCACCCCGTGAAACCTGGTGAAGGAGATCCATAGCTGCATCGGCATTCCCGAAATTCAGTTTCAGTCCGCCTGTACGTTCTTCATTCAGGATGCCGGTTTCATAGCATTCCATGACAAAACCAAGAATGGTTCCCCAGCTGATGGTGCAGATGCCGTAAGTATCACAATAAAAGTTAGCTTCAATGGTGAAATCAGGATTAAAGATCCCGGCAATGGATCCCAACGATGAGGTTGTTTCGTATTCCGGTCCATCAACAATCACCTTATCCCCTTTGTAAGGGCCGGAACGAAGTTCGTAATTATCAACACCTTTGGCGCACGACATGTTACAACCGATCCAGCATCCGTCGGGGACATTTTGAGTAAAATACGATTTCCAGACATCCCCGCGGATTTTAACTGCATCAGGATGGCTTCCAAACCGGAAATTGTTGACCGGGAGAAGGTCATAGTCGTTCATGATGAGGGTGAGGTGGGCCGTTCCTTTCGACCGCATTTCGCATTGTTTGTCGTCCAATTCACGCATCTCTTTGTTGAAGCGGCGTCCGCGTTCCTGGATGGCTTCAAGGTTCGCCACATTGTTACGGTTTCCGCCGATGTTTTTCACCTTTGCAACCAGCGCCTTCACTTTTTTGTCGCGCAGCACTGTGCCGATCCCGCCGCGTCCGGCCTGCTTCAGGCGGACCAGTTTGCGTTTAGGATCATAAAATGTGAAATTCAGCATCCCGATGAGGGAATGCTCGGCCGCAGTACCGGCAGCAACAACCGCCACATTCATTTTGTCCTTCTCATTGTCTTCCTTTGCAAAGGTTTCATGCAGGATTTCCCCGAGAATGTGGCTGTCGGAAGGCAGGTCGCCTGCTTCATAGATCTCAACAACTTCGCGCTCTTCGTCCAGTAAAATCATGATTTCCTGGTCCGACTTTCCCTGCAATTCAATGGCATCAAATCCGCAGAATTTCAGAAAAGGGCCAAAGAAACCGCCAACATTGGAGTCGACGATGATATCGGTTTGCGGACTGATGGCGCAACAGATGGCTTTGCCGGCACCGGAATACTGAGTGATGCCGCAACAAGGCCCACCGGAAATGACGATCTCGTTTTCCGGGTCATTCCATTTTGTGCCGGGTTTCGTAGCATCCCATAATAGGCGGAGGTCAAATCCTTTTCCTCCAATGAATTTATCTTTCATTTGCTGGGTAACCGGCTTTTCCTTGATGGTGCGATCGCCAACATTTACATAAAGCGTGCGGTTGTTGTAGCCTTTGTCAATCGGGGCCCAGGTGTATTTGTAGGTTGCGAGCAGTTTGTGTTTTTCTTTGAATTCTGCGAGTTTCATAGGAGTCGGAATTAACAGGGATGGTTTCGAATGTAAAATTAAATAAAAAATCAATGTAACTGATAGGAATTCAAAAAGTTCGATATGCCATGATGTGCATATCGATGGAAGTCATTTCGGCAGGAAATCAGGTGATTAATCCATTTTTGTTAATTTTGCGTCAAAGAATGGATCACTGACTGAAAAACAGCGAATCCTTAAATCGTAAACACCAACACCGTGTCATGACATTCGAAGAGATTAAGAAAATCCTTCAACACAAGATCGTGGGGATTGCCGGTGCCGGCGGACTCGGATCCAATTGTGCAGTGGCACTTGCCCGTGTAGGAACCGGTACACTCATTATTGCTGATTTTGATGTGGTGAGCGAGAGCAACCTGAACCGTCAGTATTTTTTTTATGACCAGATCGGGAAACCCAAAGCAGATGCACTAAAGGAAAACATTCAAAGGATCAATCCTTCCGTGAAGGTTATTACGCACAATATTTGTCTTACAAGAGATAATATTCCCGTCCTTTTCAGGGATTGCGATGTCATCGTTGAGGCATTTGACCTGGCAGATCAAAAAGAGATGCTGATAGAAACCGTGCTGACTGAGTTTCCGGAAAAACCACTTGTCATCGGGCTTGGTATAGCCGGGTGGGGGAATAATGATGGTATTCATTGCCGGAAAGTAGATAATATGTTTATTTGTGGGGATGAGATCTCTGAAATTACTCCCGATTTACCTCCAATTGCCCCAAGAGTGGGGATTGTTGCCAATATGCAGGCAAATATTGTACTGGACCTGTTGTTGAAGTAGAAAATGGAAGAAAGAATTTTGAAAATCTGAAAAAATGCAAATCACTTTAAATAATAATTCGGAAATCCTTGAAGGAAACAGTATCACGGTAAATCATCTGCTCCAACTGAAGAAATTTACCTTTAAGATGCTGATCATAAAAATCAATGGAACCCTTGTACAGAAGGGGTCTTACGAAACAACCGCCATCCATGACGGGGATGAGGTCTCGGTATTGCACCTCATTAGTGGCGGCTGATTTTTTATCGGCTAAATCACTTCTGCTACTACAAAAGTACTTCCGCCAATAAACACAAGGTCGTTCATGCCTGCACGCTGCTGTGCGGCTTTCAAAGCCTTTTTTACCGAATCAAATGCCTCGCCTGCCAATCCGTATCTTTGGGCTTCTATCCGGAGTTTATTGGCTTCCAATCCGCGCGGAATATCGGCTTTGCAAAAATAATAAGTGGCATCTTTGGGCAGCATCCGGAGGATGTTTTCTATCTCTTTGTCATTCACCAGCCCGAAAACAAAATGAAGGTTTTCATGGGGTGTATTGCCAATCTGATCCAATACTTCCCGCAACCCGGATTCATTGTGGCCGGTATCGCAGATGGTGAGCGGAACCCTGGAAAGAATTTGCCATCGTCCGGCAAAACCGGTATTTTCGATGACATGGAGAATCCCTTTCCGGATAGTTTCTATTGAAATACTATCGAAGTGAGAAACGAGCATCTCACACGCTGCACAAACCGTGACAATGTTTTTCTTCTGGTAATTTCCACCAAGGGGTGATTCAAGGTTTGCAAGATAGATGGTGCTGTTCCGGAAGATATCCACCCTCATTTTCCCGCTGCAGGCCTCCCATGCTTTGGTTGTCACAACTGTAAATTCTGAATCTGCAAATAAAATTTCTGACCTTTCATCCCTGGCTTTTTCAACGAATACATGCCGGGTCTCTTCCTGGTCTTCGCCGATCACAACAGGAATTCCGGGTTTTATAATGCCGGCTTTTTCTTTAGCGATCTTTTCAAGAGTATCCCCGAGAAACTGCTTGTGATCAAAACTGATGTTAGTGATAACCGATAAGAGGGGCATGATAATATTTGTTGAATCCAATCTTCCTCCTAATCCAACTTCAATTATTGCAACATCCACATTTTCTTCCCTGAAATGATTAAAAGCCAAGCCAATAGTCATCTCGAAGAACGATGGCTGGATCTTTTCAAAGTCCTTTTTGTACTTCTCAACAAAGCAAATGACTTTTTCTTCGGGGATCATAATTCCGTTTATCCGGATTCGTTCCCTGAAATCGATTAAATGCGGAGAGGTATACAGGCCGGTTTTTAATCCTTTTTCCTGCAGGATGGAAGCCAGCATGTGGGAGGTTGATCCTTTCCCATTGGTTCCGGCAATATGAACAGACCTAAAGGAATTTTCGGGATTTTGCAGCAGGTTGCAGATCGCCAAAGTGTTGTTGAGGTCTGGCTTATAGGCTGCGGCTCCGATCCGCTGGTACATCGGCAGTTGGGCGTTTAGATAGTCGAGTGTTTCCTTGTAGGTCATTCGTTTATTCGTGAGACTCAAATTTTTAGAAAGAAGTGATAAAAAATTTGTTAGTCGAACAATCCCGACGAATTCAGAGGGTATAATACCCCGTCCCGAGTACCCGGAACCCTGGGATTGATACCCGTGATCATTCTGGAAATGCCCGGTAAATTGCTCCTCCTACATTGTTGTGACTGGCGCCGGTACAGGATTTCAGACAGTTGATCTCTGCTCTCCAACGGAGTACCCCGAGAAAAGCAAAAATCAGGGCTTCCTTAAAATTTATGGTAAGGGGATCAGGCAGGACGAGTGTCAGTTGGGTTTTTTCCCGGATCCTTTCTGCAAGGAAACCATTGAATGCTCCACCACCGGTGATTAGCAGGGTAGAGGTATCAGGGTTCCCGACGGCCCTGGCTACCTGGTCCGCGATGTGTTCCACGAAGGTCCTGAGTTTATCTTCAACAGGAATATCAAAATGTTGCAGAACCGGGTGAACTTCCGAAACGACCCACTCTTTCCCCAGTGATTTTGGTGGCTTGCGATGATAAAATCCCAGTTTGTTTAGTGCTTCAAGTAAAGGTTGATGGAGAATCCCCTGCCGGGCCAACTTACCGTTTTCGTCAAAATCTTTATGAAGAAAGGATGCGAGATAATTCAGGACGATGTTAGCCGGGCAAATATCAAATGCGATACGATTCCCGAATTCCCCATAAGAGATATTCGCAAACCCACCCAGGTTAAGGCAATAGGTATAGTTATCAAACAGAAATTGATCCCCGATAGGGACCAGCGGAGCGCCCTGACCTCCCAGCGCAACATCCGTTGACCGGAAGTCACATACAACGGGAACCCCGGTTTCAGCAGCGATGGCAGATCCTTTCCCGATCTGGGATGTGAATTTGCTGCCCGGCTGATGGAAGATCGTATGTCCGTGAGAAGCAATAAAATCGGGCTTCAGGTTGTGATTCAAATGAAACGCCCTCGTAATTTTTCCCAGGTAATGGCCATATTCCGAATCCGTCTTCACAAACTCGAGCGCACTCCGGTTTTCAAGATTCGAAAGACGGGTTTTCCATTCACCGGAATAGGGGATAGTTTCTGCGTTTTCAAGGGTATAACTCCATTTTTCCTCCTTTATATTAAAAGTGCAGAATGCAATATCAACGCCATCCAGGGAGGTTCCCGACATTAATCCTGTCACCTTATAGGAGTCTTTATTTTTTTCTTTTGAATCCACAGGTTTTCAAAAAATAATATTGATAAAAATTTTAAAGCAGATCGACCAGCTTCTCAAGTTGAATTCCTCGCGACCCTTTTAGAAGAATTACAGCATCGTTTATCCGGTGATGGTCCAGCCACATTCTGGCTAGTTCGCTGTCCTGGAAGCATAACCATTCTCTTTTTGTATTCAGCCTGGTAAATACCGGCCCTACCAGGAAGACCTCTGTAAACCCGAGTTTTTCGATCAGTTCCAGGATATTTTGGTGTTCATTGTCGCATTCACTTCCCAGTTCAAGCATATCACCCAGGACAAGCACCTTCCTGACATGTGTGGATCCGGCAAAATCCTGCAGTGCCGGTTCCATGCTGCTGGGATTGGCATTGTACATATCGAGGATCAGGAGGTTGGATCGGGTTTTAAGAACCTGTGAACGGTTGTTCTGCGGCTGGTATGATTCAATAGCCTCTTTAATTTTTTCGGGTTCTATACCGAAAAAATGCCCGATACAGGCAGCTGCAAGAATATTCTCTGCATTGTACCTTCCAAAAAGTTTTGTCGAAAGTGTGATTTCCTGCTCGTCAATTTTTATTTCCATCTTCAAATAAGGATCCTCCGGATGGTTTTGCTCATCTATACCGGTAGTTTTTCCGGTTTCGTAATGAATGACTTTCATCCCATTCGAATATTTAACAAGCAAAGGATTGTCATTATTTACAAAAACAATTCCATGGTGGGATTTCAGATAACGGTAGAGTTCTGTCTTTGTCCTTACCACGCCTTCAAATCCTCCAAATCCTTCAAGATGTGCTTTCCCGATGTTGGTGATAATACCGTGTGTGGGTTCTGCGATCCTGGTGAGAAGATCAATCTCCCCGGGATGGTTGGCTCCCATTTCCACGATGGCAATTTCCGTGTCGGGCTTGAGTTTTAACAGCGTCAATGGTACCCCGATATGGTTATTCAGGTTCCCTGTTGTTGCCAGCGTTTGGTATTTTTTTGAAAGAACAGCATGAATGAGTTCCTTGGTGGTGGTTTTTCCATTCGTGCCGGTTATGGCAAGAACAGGAATCCGGAACTGTTTCCGGTGGTGATTTGCAAGTTGCTGCAATGAGGCAAGGACATTCTCCACCAGGATACAGCGGTTATCAAGGCGGTAACGTGTGTCATCAATGATGGCAAGGGAAGCTCCCTTATCAAGGGCATATCCGGCAAATTCATTCCCGTCAAAATGATCCCCTTTCAGGCCGAAAAAAAGAGCATCTTTCGGTATATGCCTGCTGTCGGTGGATATTTCAGGGTTCTGAAGGAACAGGCTGTATAAATTTTCAACCGTCATCAAGATCTATAGAGCTTAAGATATTTTACAAAGTAAATAAAAAACCCCGCTTCCTTTTCGAAACGGGGTTTAATTAATTTCGTTTTTATTTATTTCCCCGGGATAGTACTACCAACACGGGTCATTGCGCAACGGAACCCGATGCAATCGGAGGCATCATCCTGGTCGAGGAACCTGCGGGTACTGGGGCTCAGGTAATAGGCGCCGTCTTTCCAGTTGCCGCCTTTGTAAACCCTGGCTTTGTCTGTAATAAGGGAGGTTTTTCCATATTCATACATCAGGTTTGTGGAGGATGTGTCCTTTGGAGGATTTTTCCAGTCGACGCCGATGTTGGATGCATAGTCTCCATCGAGATAATTGATGTTATCTGCTGCACGGTAATTTTTACGGTTGATGGCTTCTACCGTTGTAACATCACGGTATTTCAAATGGCCGAGGCTGTCTTTCTGAGCGATAAATCCTTCCGCATCACGAACCTCCGTTTTGAATGTATTTCCACGGAAAGGACGCAGGTCGGTATTTTCCATAGAATTCATGGGCCTGTAAACATCGAGAACCCATTCGCTGACATTACCGGCCATGTTATAAAGCCCATAATCATTTGGGAAGTAAGAAGCAGTAGGGGCGGGGATATCGGCACCATCGTTCGGGTTGCCGGCAACGCCCATGTAGTCGCCCTTAGCTCTGCGGAAGTTATCCATGAAGGCGCCGTAATACTTGGATTCGCTGGTACGGGTATAATTTCCATTCCAGGGATAATTTTTACGTTCAACTACTCTTTCGAAAAGCGTATTTCCGATGAGCCCGAGAGCGGCAAATTCCCATTCTGCTTCGGTCGGGAGCCTGTATTTTGGGAGGAGGAGACCGTCTTCCATCCGTACTTTGCGGGTTCCTGTACCATTCGGGTTCAGGTCGGGCAGGGGTTTGTCAACAAGGCCTTCATATTGCCCTGCAAGGTAGGATTCAGTATTGAAATTGTTTTCATCTTTCTGGGAAGGATCCATTGCAAGAACTCCTTTCCGGATGAGCAGGTTTTCATTGACCCTGTCTGTTCTCCAGGCGCAATAATCACTGGCCTGTACCCAACTGACGCCCACCACAGGATAATTCCGGTAGGCCGGATGCCGGAAATAATATTCAACCAGCGGTTCGTTGTAGGCCAGTTTGTCGCGCCAGACCAAAGTATCCGGTAATGCTTTCCGGTAGACACCCGGGTAGTCGGTACCGTACACATGGTTCAGCCAGTAGAGGTATTCAAGGTAATCAAGGTTCTTCACCTCGGTCTGATCCATGTAAAAACTTGAAACGGTTACTCTCCTGGGCTGGTTATCCCAATCGAACATCACGTCGTCCTGGGTTTGCCCCATCGCAAAAGTACCGCCTTCAATAAAAACTAACCCCGGTCCTGTTTGTTGTTCGGCATAAGGCCGGACTTCAAATCCACCGTTTTTGGGGTTGTTGTAATCCCAGCCGGTGGACTTTGACGTTTCTTTATGACAAGAACCGAGCAATACGAGGGCAAATGCCATCATAAGTGCGGGAAGATGTTTATTGAATTTCATCATTGAGAAATTTTGTTTATATAACTAAAACCTGGGGCATTTTATTGCCCGGATGTGCCTTCTTTTTTCAATACAGGGGAATTGCCAGGATGCAGAAGCTTCATAAGCCCCGCCAGTGACACCTTTCAGCCTCGAAAGCGTCACGTCGTAGCTAAACCCGAAACGAAAATTTTGATAGTGAACTCCCAAAAACGGGATCAGTGCATCGGCATTTTCAAAATTGTGTCTGAACCATACACCGATGATCAAAGGATCGATGGTAAGGTAAGTTCCGACATTTAACTGGTGGAATTTGAATTGTTGCTGGTAAAGAATATTCGGAGAAATGCTGAATTCACGGTCATCGCCATACCCGCCTTCCTTCAGGTTGATCACTCCTCCGGCATGTATGGTGAACTTCATATCGAGCCTGCTGTTATTGGCCGAATAAAATCCGAATTTGGGTTGTGAAAGATGCGAAACCGAAACGCCTCCGTAATACTGTTCGTTATACCCAAGCATCACCCCTGCTGCAAAATCAGGGGCTCCAATGGTAGGATTGTCGGGAGCACTCTCTTTGGTAGGCTGAACGACCCCCAGCCGGGGATCGATCATGTCTTCAAATACCAGGTTATCCCAGGATAAATGACGCTGGTAGTACCCGGCTTGCACAGCACCGGCGGCTGTGAGCTTGGCGGAGATGTTGAATTTGTAAGCATAGATAAGGCTGATTTCAGTGGTATTTAATTTTCCTCCACCGGTCCTGTCGGCAGTCACCAATAAGCCTACACCACCATGAATCGCATCCACATATTGATCATAAGCTGCATTATATGTGACAAAAGCGCCACCTATAGCCGGCCACTGATCCCTAAAATTGCCCATCGCCCTGGGGCATATCGTGGCCCCGGCAAGAGCTGGATTCAGATACAACGGATTAGCATAAAACTGCGAAAATTCCGGATCCTGTGAATAGCCCATTTGCATGTATGAAATCAACGCCAAAATTGTGATTATAAATGACTTATTGGCCATGAGTGTTTATACAGCCCTAATTAATATTAGGTTACAATATTACAAATAATTTTTAAAATAGCTTTTGGTGATGAATTTAAATTGTTAAATTAGTTGTACACATCGACAATAATCAAAACCCGGAACCGTTTATTTATGCAATTACAAATCCCAAACAAAGCTCCAATCTGATGACAGTTTACAAATGAAGAATAAGTATTGAGGGAGCCGGGTTATTGACAAAACCTGATATCTGTTGACATGATTACTTTCTTTTCTTTCAGAGACCGGCCATTTTTTTTCAAAATGGTAATCACCGGAATATTATTCATCAGTTCATTTTCTACAGGATATTCGCAACCTGTTCATCAACACAGGAGCCTGAAATGGTTTCCGGTAAACAAGGTGGAGATCGGCCCGGGTGATTCCATGCAGGTTCTCAGTTTCAAAGGGGCTGCCAGCCAGTTGGAGGCCCATGGTTTCCTGCCGGTTTTCCTGGAGATGTTTCCATTGAATTCTCCGGATGATCAGTTAATCAGCCTTTCCATTGAAAATCCCTTTTACCAGGAAATCAGCAAAGGTGAACTTTCCGGTGTGAAAGACCTGGATCAGATCCCAACCTCAATAATTCCTGAAAATTCCATTGCAACGCAAAGAAACAATGCATTTCTTTCCATTTCCTTCGTTCCTATTCGCAAAAATACGGAAAAAGGAACCTTCGAAAAACTCCTTTTCTTTGACCTTGTGTATGAAATCCGTGAGAATTCCGAAGTTTCTTTGAAAAAAACCACACGGGTATATGCTGCTCATTCTGTTCTCAGTATAGGCACGTGGTTTAAAATGTCAATTCCTTTATCCGGGATTTATATCATCCAGGCTAAAGACCTGAAAAATATTGACCCTGCTTTTTCAACCATTGATCCCAGAACCATACAAATCTTCGGCAATGACGGTGGAATGCTTCCGGAATCCAATGCAACGCCAAGGATCGATGACCTGCGGGAACTTTCTATTCAGGTTGTAGGAACAGATCCAACAAAACTGAATGATAACGATTACATTATTTTTTATGCAAAAGGGCCTGATTCCTGGAAATACAATAATACCGACCAACTCTTTCACCATCAGAAGAACCTCTATTCAAATTATTCCTATTGCTTTCTGACTTACGGACAGGCTTCCGGGAAGAGAGTGGTTGCTGAACCTTCTGTAATCGACACGCCAAACCCTACCATCAGCCGGTTTAACGACTTTGCTTTTTACGAACCTGCCGAAATCAACCTTATCAAGTCAGGACGAGCCTGGTATTCAAAAGATCTGTTTGAACTTACCACCACACATGATTATACATTCAATTTCGCCGACCTGGATTTGAGCGTACCGGTTTCGATCATTGCAACCGTGGCAGCACACTGTACAAGTTCACCAACATCCTTTAATTTATATGCCAACGGGCAGCAACTGTCAACCGTAAATATCCCGGCCGTGGGTTCTCTATATACGGATACTTTTGCAAACGAACGACTGCTTACGCCGACCTATAGTTCTTCAAGTCCTTCCATCGACCTCAGACTGGATTACATCCGGACAAATAACGATGGAACAGGCTATATAAAAAGCCTGGAATTGAATGCCATGCGCAAATTGGTTTTCTCTGGTGGACAAATGGATTTCCGGTCTGTTGCAGGTTCAGGTCACGGCCAGGTCAGTGAATTCCGTGTTTCCGCCGGGAGCCAACCGGTGACGGTATGGGACGTCAGTGATCCGGCTGCCGTCAAGTCGATCGGGACAACCCAGAATAACAACCTTGTCGTTTTCCGTTTACATACCGACACCATCAGGGAATTCACCGCATGGGACGGTTCAGCCTTTTATTCGGTTCAGTCATTCACAAAGATTGACAACCAGGACCTTCATTTCACAGGGAACCCGGATCTGGTGATCGTGACCCATCCTGCCTTTATCAACCAGGCACTTTCCCTGGCCGGCTTTCATCAGCAACACGACCACATGAATGTGTTGGTCACTACACCGGATAAGATCTACAATGAATTTTCATCAGGCGCCCAGGACATCACGGCCATCCGTGACTTCATGAAAATGATCTATGACCGTTCGGGCAAGACGGCTCCAAGGTATCTTCTTATGTTCGGTGATGCTTCCTATGATTACAAGGACAGGTTACTGAACAACAGCAATTTCGTTCCCACATATGAATCCAGCGAATCCCTGAACCCGGTAATGTCCATTGTAACGGATGATTATTTCGGATTGATGGATGATAATGAAGGACAGGGAACCGTGGGCATGCTGGATATCGGCATAGGACGGTTTCCTGTTCAAACAGCTGACCAGGCAGATGCCGCGGTTAAAAAGGTCATACATTATTGTTCCGGTTCCGATTCGGTCAAGAATGACTGGAGAAATGTTATCTGTTTCGTGGCGGATGACTGGGATTATGGTATGCATGAAGCAAACGCAGATGCAGTTAGTATCGATGATTCCGTTTACAACGTTGATAAGATTTACCTTGGTGCATACGACAGAATCTCAACCCCGGGTGGGTTAAGGTATCCTGAAGTCAATGAAGCCATCACCCGGAGGGTGGAAAAAGGGGCGATGATCATGAATTATGTCGGCCATGGCGGTATTTTGGGATGGGCTCATGCGAGGGTGCTTGATATTCCTCAGATAAAATCATGGCAGAATTTCGATAATTTGCCGGTTTTCCTGACGGCTACCTGTGAATTCAGTTACTTTGACGATCCTTCGTGGACATCCGCCGGGGAGTGGGTTTTCCTGAACCCGACCGGGGGAGGTATCGCCTTACTGACAACGACCCGGCCCACTTATGCGAGTGATAATCAACAATTGGTAACCGGGTTCTATATGTATGCATTCAAAAAAACCAATGGGAAGTATCCTGCATTGGGGGACCTGATCATGGATTCAAAGAACTACAGCGGGGGGAACACAGGTGATGCCAATACGCGAAAATTTGTGCTCCTGGGAGATCCTGCATTGCAGATGGCCTATCCGCAACTTCATGTGGTTACAACTTCCATTACCACGAAAGCACAACCCTCAGGAACTGATACCATTAAAGCATTATCCATAGTGACAATTACAGGAGATGTCCAGGATGATAACGGAAACAAGGTTACCAGTTTTAACGGAACCGTATTTCCGACCGTTTATGATAAGATCTCCGAGGTCACAACAATACCCCTTGAAGGAGAACCTCCCTTTCATTTTTCAGTAAGGAAAAATGTGATCTACAAAGGAAAACTGGCTGTAACCGCGGGTCAGTTTTCATTTACATTCATCGTTCCCAAGGATATTGCATACAATTTCGGTGGCGGGAAGATCAGTTATTATGCAAGGAACGAGTCGACGGATGCAAACGGTTACGATCAGAACTTTATCGTGGGCGGTTATAACAATGAAGCTGGTCAGGATAACGAAGGGCCGGTAATCCGGCTGTTTATGAATGATACAACTTTTGTTTCCGGAGGAATTACGGATCAGAATCCGAGATTGATCGCTTTTTTAAGTGATTCTTCAGGAATCAACACCGTGGGAAATGGAATCGGACATGATCTGACTGCAACGGTTGACGATGACACCAAGTCGCTGAAGATCCTCAATGATTATTATGTGGCCGATCTGAATACCTTCAAACAGGGTGTAATAGCCTATCCTTTCTTTGGATTAAGCGATGGTTATCATACCCTGACCATAAAAGTGTGGGATGTATACAACAACTCCTCCGACGCTAATATCGAATTTCTCGTTGTGTCTTCCGCTCAGCTGGCGGTTCAGCATCTATTAAATTATCCGAACCCTTTCTTTGACAGGACGACTTTTTCCTTTGAATATAACCAGCCGAACACGGAACTGAATGTACAGATCGATATTTATTCGCTCACCGGGCAGAAGGTGAAAACCCTTCGTCAGCCGATCTATTCAAATGGTTACCGGGCAAATACGATCGAATGGGATGGGACAGGTGATAATGGCGTCCGGATCGGTTCCGGAACTTATGTTTACAATATAAGGGTAACCATGCCGGATGGTTCAAGTACATACAAATCCTCCAAACTTGTGGTGATCCGTTAAGAACCTGAATGAAACAGAAATAAGCTTAATTTTGAATGTCGAACGCACCGATAATAAATCTCCGGATAAAATAAATCCTCAAACCATGAGAATTAAGATCCTGATTGTTCTTTTTTTACTTCCTATAGGATTGCTGGCGGGATATCCCCACAAGGCAAATTCTGTTTTGAAGAATGGCAAATGGTTCAGGATTTCGTTGCAGAAAACAGGTATCTATCAGATCACCTACGATGATTTCGTTTCCATGGGATTCGATCCTTCTACACTCGATCCATCGAAGATCTCCGTTTTTGGTAATGGAGGCGGCATGCTCCCTGAATCAAATGCAATAGGCCGCTCCGATGACCTGATTGAGAATGCCATCCTGGTTCAGGATGGAGGAGACGGGAAACTGGATCAGGGTGATTATGTGCTCTTCTATGGAGAGTCGCCTGATACCTGGGTATTGGATTATATTACCCGTCGTTTTTCGCACCAGAAAAATCTTTATTCGGATTCGACATTCTATTATGTAACGATTGGCCCAACTGCCGGGAAACGGGTACAGCAGGTTCCTTCCTTGACCGGTACCCCGGATACTCACTCCCTAAATTTTATGGATCATGCATTTCATGATATCGATTCAGTCAGCCTGATACAGTCTGGAAAAACCTGGGTCGGAGAAAAATTTTCGTATAATAAAAATACCTGCAACATTTCATTTTCATTTCCTCACCTTGATTCGATGGCAGCAGCAAGGGTGGTCACTCATGTTTTGGCTAAATCAAACCTGCCCAGTTCATTCCTGCTTACAGATCACAAAAATTTTAATCAATCCATACACATTCCCGATACCAACCCACTGAGCGGCCTCTTTGCAAAGGATAGCACGAAATCCAGTTTCCTGCTTAACCCGCATTCACCGATGGATTTCACCCTGACCTATTTGATGAATGAATCCAATGCCAATGGCTGGCTCGATTATATCGAAGTGACCTGTCAGCGGAAGCTTACATGGTCGGGCCCTCAAATGTCATTCCGTGACCCGAATACCGTGTATATCCATATCAGTAAATTCCACATTACAGGAACAAATCCTTCAGTTGTTGTCTGGAATGTTACCAGAAAGGGAACCCCTTCAGAGATTGTTCCTCTTACGACGGAACCAACGATGACATTCGAGGTTGCGACGGATAGCCTGCAGGAGTTTATTGGTTTCGACGGATCTTCCTTTTACCCGGTCCACCTTTCGGGTCCGGTTGCTAACCAGGACCTTCATGGCCTGGATCCCCCGAACCTGGTTATTGTGACGCATCCTTTATTCAGGGAACAGGCCGACAGTCTTGCCGAGTTTCACCGTACACACAACAACCTGACGGTAGAGGTGGTGGATGTGAACCAGATCTATACTGAATTCGGGTGCGGGCAAAAGGATCTTACCGCGATCCGTGATTTTATGAAAATGCTATATGATAAGGGCTATCCTGGTAATTCACCCCGTTACCTTTTGTTGTTTGGTGATGGAACCTATGATCCGAAAAACCGCATCACCGCCAACAATAACCTGATCCCTCCCTATGAATCTAACGAGTACCTGTCCACTACAGCAACCTATGTGTCGGATGATTATTTCGGGATTTTGGGCGATGCCGAAGGATATGCCATGAACGGGTCGATCGAGATCGGCATCGGGCGGTTACCGGTGAATACAATAGAACAGGCAAAAGATGTCGTGAATAAGATCAAAAGGTATTCTTCACTCAACGATTCCACAATGGCTGATTGGAGAAATACCATCACCTTTGTTGCCGACGACCCTGATGATAACCTTCACCTGCAGCAAGCAGAGCGACTGGCGGATACCGTTAAAAGGAAATATCCTGTTCTCAATGTAAAAAAGATCTTCAACGATGCTTACCGGTTTATCCCCTCACCCTCAGGCTTGCGTTCTCCAGATTGTGAAAAGGCAATCACCCAGGCTGTAAATGACGGAACGCTCGTATTCAGTTATACCGGCCATGGAGGTGAAGACGGATGGAGCGGAACAAAGATACTGACTGTAAAGGATATAAATGGCTGGAACAACTATTACCGCCTGCCTGTTTTTATCACCGCTACTTGCGAGTTCGGCAGGTTCGACAATCCAAACCGGCCTACCGGAGGGGAACTGGTGATAACGAAACCCAACGGCGGCGCTATTGCTATCTTTACTACTACCCGGCTGTCCTTTGCTAATACCAATATTGAGCTTGCGGCTTCCTTTTTCAGTCACCTTAAATCGGTGAACGGAGATGCCAACCAGAAAATGGGTGATCTGATGCGAATTGTAAAAAATGTTAACAGCAACAACATTCTTATGCGGAATTTTGTCCTGTTGGGTGATCCTGCTCAGGATATAGCGTTTCCGAAGCAGCAGGCAGTGACCACATTTATCAATAACCATCCTGTCGGCGCAGTTCCTGATACATTGTTAGGAATGTCAAAAGTCACGGTCAAAGGTGAGATCAGGGATGTACAGGGCAATAAGATGGGAAATTATAATGGCCTGGTTTTTCCGAAAGTATTTGATAAACCTGTAACCTACATCACAATTGGCAACACCCCGGTTAGTTATCCGCAGTCATTCAGGGTTCAAGACCGGTTACTTTTCTCCGGAAAGACTAAGGTTACCAACGGCGATTTTGAATTCACCTTTATGGTTCCAAAGGGGATCGGGCTTACATTTGGAAACGGGAAAATAAGTTACTATTCCCGCGATCTTCAAACCGATGCCAATGGTTTCACTTCGAACTTCATCATTGGGGGTGAGAATGCATTGGGAGATACCGTTGTCAAGGGGCCCGGGATAGCGCTGTACATGGACAACACGCGTTTTATTTCCGGTGGACGGACAGGCAGGAATCCTGTGATGCTGGCGTTTTTGAATGACCCTGCAGGGATCAACGATTTTAATCTGGGGATCGGCCATGATATCATTGCCGTGCTGGATAATGATTATAGCCATCCCATCGGGCTGAATGATTATTATGAACCGGATACGAACTCTTATTCAGCAGGATCCATTCGCTATCCCTTCACTGACCTCGCAACGGGGTTTCATTCACTCCTCATGAAAGCATGGAACGTGTATGATATTTCCGCTGAAAAGGAGATCTACTTCTGGGTTTCTGACCAGCAGATTCCCTTGGTTCAACAGGTGAAGAACTTTCCAAACCCTATGCGGACAGCAACCACCTTCATGTTTTCTTCCATGAATGTAACCGGTGACGTGAATGTAGAGATCCTTATTTATACATATACCGGGCAACTGATAAAAACGATTGAGAAAAAGATCAATGAAACAACGGCCGATACGCAGTTTATTCTATGGGATGGCAATGGGGAGAACGGGCAACCCCTGAGCAGTGGAATTTATCCATATCGTGTAATCCTGAAAGGTTCGAACGGGAGCTTTGCCCAAGCTTCTCAAAAACTCGTAATTGTAAGATAACCCTTATTTGACCGCATTTTTTGTGATCCGGGCAATATCGGAAAAAATAATTCGTTATTTTTGCTGACTCATTATTTAACATCTTAATACAAATTCGAATGCAACAAATGAAGATCCATTATTTTCTTTTTCTCGCCTGTATTCTTTTTACATCCAATGCTTTTTCCCAAAGAAACCCAATCACGACGGCAGTCCCATTTCTATTGATTGCACCGGATGCGCGCAGTGGCGGCATGGGTGATGCAGGGGTATCATCTACACCGGATGTGTATTCCATGTTTTGGAACCCTGCAAAATATGCTTTCGCCGATAAAGACTTTGGATTTGGAATCGGCTATGTTCCCTGGTTACGCGGGTTGGTCAATGATATCGGGCTTGCTTCCGTTGCCGGTTATAAAAAATTTGGAGACAAGCAGGCCATTGCCTTTTCGCTACGGTATTTTTCAATGGGAAGTGTAACTTTCACCAATGAAACCGGGCAGGAACTCGGAGATGTGAAACCCAATGAATGGACGATTGACGCCACCTATGCCAGGAAGTTTTCCCCATCGTTTTCCGGTGCAGTTGCAGGCCGTTTTATCTATTCGAATCTGGTTCCTGTAAAATATATCGAAAATGTACGGCCCGGGACATCGGTTGCTGCAGATGTTTCATTGTATTACCATAAGGAATTAGCGATCAAAGGCCTTACAGCATCCTGGTTCAGTTTCGGATTGAATATTTCCAATATCGGATCGAAAATATCCTATAGCAGTTCATCAGTTACCCGTGACTTTATCCCCACAAACCTTCGCCTGGGTCCGTCATTAATCATGGATATTGATGAATACAACAGGCTTACTATTTCGGTTGATCTGAATAAGCTCCTCGTTCCTACTCCCCCCATTTATGCAACCGACTCATCCGGCAACCCGATCAAGGGCGAGATCGCCAAGGGGAAAGATCCGAATGTATCCCCGGTTACAGGGATGATCCAGTCATTCTATGATGCACCCGGCGGGTTCAAGGAAGAATTGCAGGAATGGAACGTTTCACCTGCCATTGAATACTGGTATAACAAATTGTTCTCGATCCGGGCTGGTTATTTCTATGAAAATGTAAACAAAGGCGACCGGCAGTTCTTTACCATCGGTGCTGGATTACGTTATAATGTATTTGGTCTCGATTTTTCTTACCTGGTTCCTGTAAAGAGCAACAACCCGCTTCAGAACACGATGCAATTTACGCTTCTGTTCAACTTCGATAAAGTAGAAAACACGGATAAACAACAGTCCAAGTAATAGTTGGCGAGCTGGCGAGTTGGAGAACTGGCGAGTAAAAATTCACCACTTCAGCTCGTCCACTCACCAACTCACCAGTTCATCAACTTATTATGTCCCGTATTGGTTTAGGATTTGATACGCACAAGCTTGAAGTCAACCGTGATTTCTGGCTTGGCGGAATACAGATACCTTACGATAAAGGTGCCACCGGACATTCCGATGCCGATGTCCTTATCCATGCTATTTGCGATGCACTGCTCGGGGCAGCCGGATTAGGTGATATAGGAACACATTTCCCGGATACATCTTCTGAATTCAAAGACATCGACAGTAAGGTGCTGCTGAAACGAACCCTGAACCTGATAACGGAAAAGGGATATACCATCGGGAACCTGGATACAACCATTGTACTCCAGAATCCTAAGATCAGCTCCTATATGCCGGAAATGATTAAAACGCTTGCTGAAGTCCTGAAAACCGATGAATCCCGGATCTCTATAAAAGCCAAGACAAGCGAAAAGCTGGGATTTATCGGAAGAGAAGAAGGCCTTTCGGCGTATGCCATCGTTTTATTACAGGAATCCTGATCCTTATTTCGCACCCGTTTTCTTTTTCTTCGTATAGAAAACCACGGAAAAATCATCGATCACTACCGGCTTCTTTCCACTGTTCCAGACATAGATCTTTAAAACTTTTCCAGGAATCCTGAATTCAGGCAATGTCAGGGAGAACCTGCAATTCCTCCATTCGCCGGTTGGGTTATCAGGAATATCATTGACGGGAAACCCCGACCAGAAATTCCCGTGCTGATCGAGGCTGTCCATGCTTAGAACAAATAGTGCTTTATCTGACGATCCTCTTATGCTGTCGCGAATCCACACGCTTCCTTCAACATAAAACACAACCGGGTATGGAGATAACTCTTTGGGCTTTATCTCAAGGGTTGCACTGTAAGGATGAAGAGAATCCAGATATCCGACGAACCTGCCTGAATGTGCGTAAGGCACTTTTTTATTAAAAGAATACTTCCATTCATCCGAAATTTCTTCAAAACCGGTGTGGTATGACTTGCAGGGATGAACCATATCCATGGTATATCCGGGAATTTCATCATTCCCGCCAAGACATTTCTGATAAATAGAATCTGTCTTGAGGAATACATACTGGTATTTTGCCTTGTTCATACTGTAAGGATGGATGATATGACTGGTATATTGCCATGTTTGAAGAAGGTTTAAGGCTACAAATGGAAAGAGAAGAAGGAGTACCAGCGTTGTACCGGTTTTGGTTTCTTTATGGCTCAGTAAGATGGCCAGCAGGATGGCGTAAATGCCGTAATAATCGATAAAGGCCCTTGCCCCGAAACTGTTTCCATAATACCAGTTCCACCAGGAGGCGATAATATAGGTGCTGAGGATGAGGAACAAACACATGCTGAAAAATCGGAAAAGGTTATGGAATGCCAACCGGAAACATCCCAGCAGGGAGAGAAAAATCAGCGGAGTGTAAATGAAAAGTCCTTTGCGGTAACTGAAGAGCACATTGCTCATTTGAGGATGCCCGAAGATGAAGCCTTCCTCCTTGTACGACCAGATGAACCAACGTCCGGTCTGGATGTGCCATAAGATAAACTGGATACAAACTACCAGGGTGAAGGTTGCCAGGAAAAGAAGAACTGCAATTTTCCTTTTCTGGAGAAAACCGGTCAGCGTCCGGGCTTCTTCTCCGGTATAGAATAGGAATGGGAGCAATAAAATAACGATGCCATTGGTGGGCCTGATCAGCATTGTTAAACCAAGAAATAATCCTGAAAGGGTTATGTACTTTAGCCTGGGACTTTGAATCGCACGGCAAACAAACCAGAGAAACCCGTTGATCGCAAAAAAGGAATACACATGCGACATGGAAGGTTGCCACAGCGAATAATAAAAGAGATTTGTTCCAAGGAGAATGGCAGCGAGGAGAATAGCTGACAGGATGGGCTGCATCCT